>NZ_JBIDBS010000022.1:0-138881 GCF_043204165.1 Streptomyces sp. NPDC047982
TGCACACCTACAATCACCACCGCGGACACACCGCGCTGAAAGGCAAACCACCCGCCAGCCGCGTCCCCAACCTCACAGGGCAGTACACCTAGGGCTGTCGAAAGCGGCGTCGTCCGCCCGAAGGGCGGGCCCCCGGCGTCTGGTCGGTGCATCGCAAGGCGGAGAGTCGTCCTCGTACGGGGCGTACGTGGACGATCACAACGTGGCGAGGCGCCGTGCCAGGCGTCGCGGGCCGGACGGGACTTTCGACACACGCCCTGGACGCCACCATCGCCCACCAGGGGATCACGCGCCAGGCAGGCTCGCCCGGCAGGGGAAGAGCTGAGCGTCGCCGGCGTGAAGGCCCACGGCGAACGACCGCCTTCGTCCCCAGCCGGCACACGCTCGTGATCCGCCGGACCGGACCCGGACATGGGGTGAGCGCGAGGGAGTGCCATGCGTCCGACGATCGGCCCCGTGGGAGGACCCCTCTTGGGGCACCCCGTGCTGGTACTGGCTGCGTGGAGTCGTTGCCCTGATCTCCGCCAGGACGATTCCGGTCGCCGGGTCGCGGTGCACGCGGGACGTACAGGCCCCAGTCGGCGTCACCGACCGTGAGCCGGCCTCAGGCCCACGGGGCGTCGGTGGTCTCCAGCACGCGACCGACGAGCGGGCCACCCAGGAGTCGGAACGTCGCAGCAGTACCTCCATCCGGCGGGGCTCTCCCGCCTCACCCCTTGATGGGCCCGGCGCCCGAAGGCCAGCGCCGGGGCGCCGGCGGCTTCCGGCTCCGCCGCCGGGCGGACGGCAGCGCGGGGCCGTGGCGCAAGGTGCAACACGGGCTTCCTATCAGGGGCGTTACCGCAGTTCAGGAATGCGATGGGCCGTCTCGATCAACCTGCCGTCGGCTCCGCTCTCATCAACGCGACCCGTGTCGCGTGGAGGTGATCCCAGTTCATGACCAGGCGGAAACGCTGATGCGTGTCCAGTCGTTCCACGTCGGCCGGCTCCTGGCCTCGATACACCAGGGCGTCACCGGCCTGAACGAGTTCCGAAACGGCGATACGGGCATCGTCCGCGACCCGGCCGGTGGCAGCCGCCAGGCGGTCCAGGGATGTGAGCACCTCCTGCGGCTCGCCCAGATCATCGACCAGATGTGTGATGAACCCGTCGACGAGCGGGCCGGTGCGCAACGTCCACCGGATTTGGTCAAGCCGATGGGTGAGGTCGGCCCCCAGAGGCAGCAGGTCGCCAGGCAACGGCAGTGCGACGGGCATCGACCATCGGGTGCCGGTCGGCGTCTTCTCGCGGCGAGCCAGACCCCACGTCAGGTAGAGCTCGGACAAGTCCCGCACTGTCGTGGGCACCGGAAAGCCGGCCGCCGTGAGCAGCGCGCCGAAGTCCTCCCAGCGGCTCGCCTCGTATGCCTCGCGCCCCTCCGGCGCCTCGGTGTAGTCCCATTCCTCGTCAGGCCACGAGAACGAGAGCGCACCGTCGAGGCTGCCGCCGATCATGTCCCAGTCGCCCCCGAAGATCTCCTGGAGGAGGTCGTCGAGGGAACCGGTGAAACCAGACTGGCTCGCGGTCCCGATCAACATCGTCAGGGGGAAGCCCTGGCGGGGCAACACGTGCTCCCAGCCCGCAGCCCACCAGTCGTTATGCATCGCCATGTCCCAGCGCGGCCCTGGTACGGACAGATCATCGATCATCCGGTCAACTCCTCCTGGAAGAAAGACAGCCCAACGCTCGCAGCATACGCACTGTGCTCAACGCCTAACGCACAGTCGAGGAGCTGGCGGCATGAAGCTCCCTGGCCTCGATCCGTTGATGGTCCGCCGTCGTGAGGTCCGCCCCCGCCGGCACCAGGAGTCGGTCGTCTCGTCGATCGCGACCGGTCGGCACCCCCGCTCGAACAGCACCTTCAACGGCTCGGGCCCCAGCCGCCGACGGGCCGGGCCGATCGCCGCCGTGGTCGGCACGCGCCACGGCTTCTCCCACCGTCGCACCCGTTCCAGACCGTGAGTCAGCAGCCTCGCGACCTCCTCACAGCAGCTTTTCCGTGAACTTGATCAAAAATTGGCTCAGTCCCTACTCTGTGACACATGGGCACAGGGGGACCTCTGATAGATGGACGCTTCCGGTTGATCGAGCAGCTGGGAAGTGGCGGAATGGGCACGGTGTGGCGGGCGAGCGACACCGTGCTGCACCGGGAAGTCGCACTCAAGGCCGTGCGGTCGGACACAGAGGCGTCGGATGTCTCGCGCGAACGTGTTCTGCGCGAGGCACGGGCGCTGGCCCGGCTCAACCACCCCAACGTCGTGACCATCCACCACATCGTGGATGCGGATCCGCACCCATGGCTGGTGATGGAGCTGGTTTCCGGCCACTCCCTCCAGGAACGGCTCTCGGCGGGCCCGATGACGTGCGGGGAGGCGGCCCGCATGGGCCGGCAGGTGTTGTCCGCGCTCAAGGCCGCCCATAGGGCAGGCATACACCACCGGGACGTCAAACCCGCCAATGTTCTGCTGCGCCTCGACGGAACCGCCGTGCTCACCGACTTCGGAATCGCAGGGCTGCGGGGCTCTACCTCGCTGACAGCAACGCACGAACTTGTCGGCTCACCCGAGTACATCGCTCCTGAGCGCATTCGCGGCCACGACGACGATCCCGCGTCCGACCTGTGGTCGCTCGGCCTGGTGCTGTACGTGAGCATGGAGGGTGTCAGCCCGATGCGGCGTGCTACGACGCTTGCCACGCTCGCCGCAGTGCTCGACGAGCCAGTGCCGCCGCCGGTGCGCTCCGGCCCACTTGCCCCCGTACTCCAAGCACTGTTGGTACGCGACCCGGCGGCCCGTCCGAACGCGGAACAACTGGACGCCATGCTGGCGCAGGTGGAGGCCATCTCGGCGCCCCACGAGGCACAGCCGACGGTCACCGCTTCGGTGCCACCGTCTGTTTCCCTCGGGCATCCACCCACTCAACTCGACAGCCCCAGGCTGCCCGCCCCCGTGTCGGAGCGACAACGGAACCGGAAGCCGGTCGTCATCGCCGTGACCGCTGCGGTGTTGGTGGCCGCAGCGTCGACCGCACTGGTGCTCCTGCCTCGTGGTCCGGAAGACGGCGAGGCGAGCAGGAAAGTGGGCACTTCACCGAGCACGACGTCCTCCCGATCTCCGGCCACCGCACCGAGCCGCCCGCCCGGGCAGACTCCCACCGCAACGACGGACCCGACGGCAGATGCGACAGCGGGGACAACGGCGGACCCGACCGTTGATGCGTCGCAATCGGCCGCCCCGGCCGAACAACCTCCCCTGCCCAGCGGCCGCTGGATCGCCCAGCTCCACTCCGAGCCCGTCAGCGCGGGCGTCGCGGTGCGTGATCAACGGCTCGCCGCGGTTCGGCGGTCGGTGCCCGAAGCGGAGGTTCTCCGCAGCGACGACTATGCGTCGTTGCGCCCGGGCTACTGGGTGCTCTATGCCCCAGGCCCTTTCACCGACGGGCGCTCCGCACTCGCCTTCTGCGCCGAGCGCGGCAGAACCACGGCCAACGCGTGCATCGGCCGCTACCTGAGCGCCAATTCGGCCGACGACGCCCTCCAGTGCCGTCCTCCCGCCAGCCGGCCGACCGGCCGCTGCTCCCGTTCCTAGTGCGGCAGCAGGCAGCGTTTGCCCGTCGAGGAGCGCGTCCGGCGCGTGCTCTCGGTGTGCCGGCCGGAAGCCCTCGTACTGGACGTACTCGGGTTTTCGGCCGGTGCGGCGAGAGGGCGTGTGCCGGGCGTCGCGACGGGGCGAACGCTGCCTGCTGCGGCACTGGTGCCGCAGCAGGCAGCGTTTACGGGGGCTTCGACCTCACGGCTGCGCTTGCTTCGGCAAGGTGAGGATTTCGGCTCCGTCGTTGGTGATGGCGATCGTGTGCTCACTGTGTGCTGTCCGGCAGCCCGTCGCACTTCGGAGCGTCCACCCGTCGGCATCAGTGACGAGTTCAGCGGTGTCCGCCATGACCCACGGCTCCAGTGCCAGCAGCAGCCCAGGGCGCAGTTTGTATCCACGGCCGGGCCGTCCGGTGTTCGAAACGTGCGGGTCCTGGTGCATCGTTGATCCGATGCCATGACCTCCGAACTCTGTGTTGATCGCGTACCCCGCCTCGCTGAGGACCGTGCCGATGGCATGGGAGATGTCCCCGATGCGAGCCCCGGGCCCGGCGGCGGCGATCCCTGCGGCCAGCGCGCGCTCGGTCGCCCTTACCATCGCGACGCTCTCCGGGGGCTTTGCGTCGCCCACGATGAAACTGATGGCAGCGTCTGCAGCGACTCCGCCTTTGGAGACGGCGAGGTCGAGCGTCAGCAGATCGCCGTCGGCAAGCGTGTAGTCGTACGGCCTTCCGTGAAGCACGGCGTCGTTGACGGCCGTGCAGATGTAGTGGCCGAACGGGCCGCGTCCGAAGGATGGCGCGTAGTCGACGTAACAGGACAGCGCTCCCGCCTCGACGATCATGGTCTCGGCCCACCGATCGATGTCCAGAAGGTTCGTGCCGATCGCGCTGCGGCTCTTCAGCGTCTGCAGGATGTCAGCGACCAGGGCGCCTGTGTCTTTTGCCCGGGCCAACAGGGTGGGGTTCAGGATCTCGATCATGCGACGCCCTTCTCACGCAACCAATAACTATACCGGCATTACTATACCGGTATGGGAATGTCCCTCACTCCCGCAGGGGTCGAACGCGGACAGCGCCTCGGCGCCCTCCTGCGTCGGACCAGGGGAGAGCGCTCGATGCACGCCACCCCGTACTTCCCCGCGCGGCACTGTGGCGTGGAACGGTCGAAGCTGCGTGGTCGAGGGCGAGCTGCGTCGTCAGGTCGGCAGCGGCCCGGCGGACCACCTCGGAGTCCGGTGGGCCGGGAGCGGCACCGAGGTGCTCATGCGGTCGCGCCCAGGAACGGGCCGTACCTCGCAGCCTGGAGGCCGGGTCCGACATCACCGGACCGGCAGAACCTTGTCCAAAGGCTTGCGTGCCAGTGCCGGCTGATGGTCACGGTGGAGGCCACCAGGCACACTGTGGGCGGCTTCCTACGCCCGTCCTGGACGGCCAGGACGTCGCCGAGGTCCTGGCGCAGCTCGAGGCCGCCGGTGTCGAACAGGGCGTCACCGCGTACGTCGCCACCGTGTAGACGCGGCGCCCACCCCGATGGCGTCCACTCAGTGGCGCCATCCGCCTTCGGTCGGTGGCGTCCACTCGCCCGCCATCAGCGCGGCCTCCTGGCCACCGCGTGCCGCATTTGTTGGCGTCTGCCCCGACCCAACGGCCTCGGGCCTGGGCAGACGACAACGCCGGGTGCCATGGGGCACCCGGCGTGATGTCGAGGACGAGGAAAGCGAAAGGACTAATTTCGGAGAGTGATGTGAGAAGGAAGTCCCTTCATGGCCTCGCCGGGGTCAACGTTAACAGTCAGCCAGGGATCAAGTCGCGCAGATTTCCCGGCGTGATGATCCGTGAGTCCGGGTGCAGTCCGTCCGGACGTTCCAGCCCGATGTACGTGACCGGGCCCTGCGGCACCGCCGTGCCGTCCCACAGTGTGGTGGTCGTGGCGCGGTCGGCCATCAGGGCCGTGAGGTAGCGGACGGTGAGCTGCTCGCGCTCGACGATGGCGCGCAGCAGCGCCGCAACCGATACGCGGTTCCCCTCGACG
The DNA here is from genome assembly GCF_043204165.1 of Streptomyces sp. NPDC047982. Lineage (NCBI taxonomy): Bacteria > Bacillati > Actinomycetota > Actinomycetes > Kitasatosporales > Streptomycetaceae > Streptomyces > Streptomyces sp. NPDC047982. The sequence continues at coordinate 5,663 of NZ_JBIDBS010000022.1, forward strand.
CGGTTGGAGTTGGGGTTGCCCTTGAGGTACAGGTGCAGCCACTTGGCGTGCCAACTGCCGTCGTCCCCGCGTACGAATGCCAGGGGCAGCGCGACGCGGCCCGGGCCGCGCAGCTCGGACTTCATGCGGACCGTACGCGGCTCGAAGGGGCGGCCTCGCTGGTCGGCGTCGCGCAGCATGAAGCCGAAGAACGACTCCTCGGTCTCCTCGAAGCCCTCGCCCGAGTAGATGTTGACCTGCGGGACGATGAAGGTGCCGCGTGCGGCGCCCAGGCGGAGGTTGATGAACTCCGAGGCTCCGTCCGGGGCGTCGGTGATGTCGCCGGAGTGCTCGCCCTCGAGCTGGGTGAGGGCGGTGTACGACAGCCACGCGATGGTCTGGAATTCGGCGTCCAGCATCAGTGCCGACAGGTCGTAGTCGGTGGAGCGGCTCGTCTGCTTCCAGTACACGAAGAACCGCAGCAGTTCGCCGTCGACCGGAGACAGAGAGCCGCGGGGCAGCACGCCCAGGCCGGCTGCCGTCGCCCTGCCGCTCAGCGGGAGCGCGACGTCCAGGACGTCCGGGTCGATCAGCAGGTGTCCCGGGGCCGGCAGGCGGCGGCTCAGCTCGGCATCCAAGGCGGCGAGCATGCGGTCGCGTTCGGCTGCGGGCATCGGGGCGCGGGTGTCGTCGGTGACCCAGGCGCGTCCGAGCCGGTTGACGAACACCCGGCGCCCACCGCCGTCCTGGTGCTTCTCGGTGCGGTTGTAGAGGTGCTCGCGCACTGACAGCAGGACCCGGGCGGCCACCTGCGGAGCCACCTGTTCGGCGGCCGCGACCACCGCCTCGCGTTCCTCCTGGGTCGTGCCGGCGCGCAGGAGCCGGTCCAGCGAGCGGAACAGTTTGCCCGGCGCGGCCGTGAGCAGCCGTACGGCTCCGGTGACGTCGCCCGCGCCGAGCAGTTCCTCGACCCGGCTGTCGAAGGATCGGGCCTCCCGTTCACCCCGGGCAACGGCGAACACGTCGGCGGCGTGCGGCCAGCGCGCCTGGTATTCGTGCGCGTGCAGGCGCTCGCCGAGCCGCTTGAACGCCTCGCTGTGCGCCGCCACGTCGGCCAGCTTGGCCGGGGAAGCCGCGACGACGGCGTCGAGACCCGCCAGCAGGGCGCGGCGGACCCGGCGCGAGGGCGACCGGAACCGGGTCGGCTCGGTGAGCGTCACATCGCCGTTTGACAGCGCGCACGCGAGACGCAGCACATCGGTCACGGTGTCGACGAGGAGGTCCGCCCCGGCCTCGAGCCGGGCGCGGTTGACGACGGCGCGGTTCTCCCGCACCGGAATCGCCTCGGGCTGCGGGCCGTCCACGCAGTGCCCCGCAAGCGCCGCCAGGTCGAGCAGGACCTCGTCGCCCAGCGGCGTCGTGCTCCCAGCCAGGCCCAGGTACAGCGCGCTGATCTCGTCGTCCAGTGCACCGCCCAGGTGCAGGACCGTCACGCGGTCGCCCGCCGCGGCTATCAGCTCGTCATGCACAGCGAGCATCGCCGCGTACGTGTGCTGGTACGTCCCGTACGAGGGCAGGGTCAGCAGGTCTACCACGCCGCTGCGGAGCTGGTCGACCGTGCCCTCGCGCGAGGCATCGTCGGCGAGCGCCTGGGCGACGCACTGGTGCCAGAAGCCGTACGTGTCCGGCACATTGGCCGGAAAGTCGATGAAGTACGCGTTGTGCTGAACGTGGTCCCCGACCATCGCCCGGACGGTCTCCAGCGTTCGTACAGCAGTGTCGATGACCGTCCCCTCGGACAGCCCCGACAGGTGCTTCAGCAGGTCAGCCGCGAGCTTGAACCCCACGGACATCAGCGCCGCGTCGAACTGTCGTGCCACGACATCCCCTTGGCCGCTCGGACCGGCGATGGAGGGAAGGCGGTGGGTGTGCCGAATGATCAGAGGCTCGAAACGGTGGACCATCCGGGCATGATCCCAGACCCATACGAACCGACGCACTCGGGTTTTCGAACACCTGTCGCGGCCTCGCCCCGCCATCCTGCGAAGCGACGGGCCGCTGGAGGGGGCCGACGGAGGGAGGGTCCGGGCCCGGACCCCAGGGACTTCGGGAGAAGCCTCATCCGGCCCGGGGCGGCGGTCCCGCAACCTGCTTCGCCAGGCGTATCAGCCCGCCCAGGCGGTCTTCGAGGGTGCCCGGGTCACGCAGCCCGGCGAACACTACGGTCAGGATCCGGTCCTGCAGCTGCCAGCCCTCCAGATCCAGTTCGAGGGTCTGCGCACGGACCTCTTCGGTCACCAGTGTGCGGGCGCGGGTCGTTTCACGGGAGGCGATCGGCAACGGCGATCGAACAGGTCGCGCCCCCGCAGCGCCAGGCCCATGGCGGGGCGGCGCGGGACCACCCGCACCGCGGGCAGTTCCTTGGCGCGGTGCATGGGCCGCAGGTGCACGACGAGCGAGTAATGGACCTCGTCTCCCATCCCCATCCCTTCGCGACAGACCACCCATGCGTCGACGCCGCCGATGCGCCGGCGGGCCAGCATCCATGCCTTCGAACCGCCTGCGCCACGCATGCTCCGGCGCACCGCGTCCTGGCCCGCCCGCAGCCCCGGGGGCTCCCTTACCATCGGACGGAAGCTGCCAGGGGCGACGAGGACAGGTGAGCGGGTTGGGGCATATTCCCGACTGGTTTTGGCAAGTCCTGGATGCGACAAGACCACGCCTGTCCGCGCTTGAAGCGCGGTTGGAGTCGCAGTCGAGAGAGAATCTCGAGGCTTTCGCGCTGGCCTACCTGGATGCTGCGGACTCACTGATCGACTTCTCGGAAGGCGTGAACGTCGACGGAGAAGTCTGGTCCGAGGACAGCACCCAGGATCTGTGCATGTGGGTGGTGGGCCAGGGCCGTGGGTTCTGGTCCTCGGTTGTCACGGGCGAGTGGGAACTGGCAGAAGCGGCGCAAGCGTACCTGGGACGCCCCTCGCCGCTCAGCAAGGAAGTGGCCCAGTGGGACCAAGAGGTCTCGGCCCCGGAGCACCGGGGCTATCAGTCCCCGGACACCCTCGCGTACGGCGTCTATCGAGCCCGGTTTGCGCAGGACCTGCACGAACGGCTCTCGGAGAGATAACCCGCCGCCCCGCAGGGTCGGCAGCGCCGCGGCCGGCAGGCAACCAGCCACATCGAAGGCTATGGACCGCCTGCCTGCCCTGCTGTCGTACTCGGCGGGGGCGCCTCACCTTTCCCGTTCCACCAACTCCTTGAAGTGCTCCAAGTCGTCCCTTACAAGCCGTTCGATCGCGGTCGCCTGGGCGAATCCCTTCGGCCCGCCGAACGCCTCCTTGACGGTGCCCGGGTCGTACTCGATCCGGGCCTGAACCCGGGTGTGCTCCCGGTCGATGGGCAGCAGTGAGAAGGTCCCCGCCAGTTCGGGACCGCTCGTGGTCTGCCACTCCATCGTGTGTTCCTTGCCACGGTCGGTGATCTCGGCGTCGAACTCCTGGACCCGGCCGCCGACGTCCACATCCAGGTGCGTCCGGTGCCCGTCCCCCGAACGAGCCTCGCGCACTCCTTCGACGAACCGCGGATAGGTCTCCGCACGGTGCAGGGCTTCCCATGCCTCAGCGATCGGAATGTCGACGTCGATCTGTTCTTCGAGAGTGCTCATTGGCCACCTCGCAACTCGGTTCACGGCTTACGGGGCCATATCCCCATTGTCGCCTGTTATGTTTTCGCGGTCCTGTAAAAGGGCCGCCGGACTGCGGGCCCGGCATGACTGTGTCCCCTTGCCGAAGGCGTCCACCGGGGAACCGCCCGCGGGGCTGATGCGCTCGAGGAGGCCGCCGCGGCCCTGGCCCCGGTCCGCCGCCCGCCTCTCCGCGTGCGCATCGGTACACCCCTGCGGCTCCCGGCGGGCATCCCGGCCAGAGCCCCCAGGCCCACCCCGCGGTCACCCATGCCCGGACGACCGCAGCACGGGCCGTTGCCGAACCCGCCGCATCCGCCGCCTGAGATCCCGCGCGGGCAGCCCGCTGCCCGCGCGGCGGTGCGGGCTGCCCGCGCGGGGTCTCAGGTCGTCGGCGAACGGCCGGAGGTCCGTCCTGCTCAAACCCACCTGCGCCCGACTGACGGCCGACGCCCCCTGCCCCGGTTGTGTACCCGTACTCCGATCCTCACGCCGCAAACAGGGGGCTGCACCTCGGGCGGACTCACACCCGGCCTACGTCACTCCGCGTGACCCCCGGTGGCACGAAACAGCGGCGCAACCACGCCGGTGACAGCACGGCGTCAGCCGAACCGGAGGCGGTGAGGGCGAGTTGGGCTGCCGGCCCCAGGCATCCGACCCAGAGGTCGGGAGTGACCACGGACGGGTCGTGCGATGTCCACATGGTGTCGCCGTCCCGGGTGAGGCGCAGCAATCGGAGGTCATGGGTGAGGCGCCTGATCCAGTCGGCGGGCGCCCAGCCGATCCGCCGTCGACCGCGCGCCAGGCGACACGAACACGTGCCGCCCGTCGCTCGGCCAGATCGCGGCCCCGGGAGTCGCCGAGAAGTTCCGGGAACTCCACGGCCAACTCCCGACCACGGCAACGCCGAAGACGCCTGCGTCCAGTCACGTGCGCGAGCCCGCGACGCGTGGTGTCGCCGTTGAGACATGTCGCAACAGCGACACCGGAATGCCGTGACAGCCCTTCCGGCTCTGCCGGATTCTTTCGGACAGCGTGTGTCCAGTCGTGCCGAAAGAAGGGTTGGAAAAATGAGACGTGCCCGCCTCTTGGCGGCAGCACCAACCGCTTTGTTGCTGATCGTGGGTGCCGTGGCGCCGGTCTCCGCCGATTCGCCGGCGCCGGGCGGGCATGTCCGCTCGGCGCCGGGGAAGCCGGGAGCCACGGTGCGGCTGATCACGGGTGACCGGGTGACCGTCAGTGCCGGTCCCGACGGCAAGCAGGTCGCCTCCGTTCAGCCGGGCCCCGGCCGCGCGAACATCATCTTCCGGACCACGGAGGAGAACGGCGCCCTGTCCGTCCTGCCGTCCGACGCCATCGCCCCGCTCTTCTCGGGAAAGCTCGACCGGCGGCTCTTCGACGTGACCGGGCTCCTCGCGCAGGGCTACGACGAGGCGCACACCGACGCCCTCCCGCTGATCGTTTCCCGGCCGCACGGCGAACCGGTCTCCGCCCTCGACTCCCTGTCCGCGCTGAACGACGACTCGGCCCCCACGCGTCGGCTGGACAGCATCAACGCACGTTCGCTGCACATCGGCGACAAGGATCTCGGCCGCTTCTGGAAGCAACTCGCCCACGGCTCGGGCAAGTCGCCCTCCGCCCTCGACGCCACCGACGCCGCCGTATGGCTGGACGGGCGGGTGAGCCCGACGCTCGACCGGAGCACGGCGCAGATCAACACGCCCGCCGCGTGGGACGCCGGCTACCAGGGCCAGGGGGTCAAGGTCGCCGTCCTCGACACCGGCGCGGACCTCGACCACCCGGATCTGGCCGGTCGGGCCACGGCCACGAAGGACTTCTCCGGCAGCGCCGGGACCAATGACGCCTTCGGGCACGGCACCCATGTCGCGTCCGCGGTCGGCGGCACCGGAGCGGCCTCCGACGGCAGGCGCAAGGGCGTCGCGCCCCGGTCGGAGCTGATGATCGGCAAGGTCCTCGGGGACGACGGCTACGGCAGCGAGTCCGCCGTGATCGACGGCATGGAATGGGCGGCGGCCGCCGGTGCCCGGGTCGTCAACATGAGCCTGGGCTCGGACGCGCCCAGCGACGGCACCGACCCGATGAGCCTCGCGGTGAACGGGCTGACGAAGAGCAGCGGCGCCCTGTTCGTGGTGGCCGCCGGGAACAACGGCGAGCAGGGGAACCAGACCATCGGTTCGCCCGGGGCGGCCGACGCGGCGCTCACCGTGGGTGCCGTCGACCGCGACGATTCGCTGGCCCCCTTCTCCAGCCGCGGACCGCGCCCGACCGACAGAGTGGCCAAGCCCGACGTCACCGCGCCCGGTGTCGGCATCGTGGCCGCCCGGGCCGCGGGGACCAGCATGGGCGACCCGGCGGACGCCGACTACATCGCGTCCTCCGGAACATCCATGGCCACCCCCCATGTCGCCGGGGCCGCGGCGCTGCTCGCCCAGCAGCATCCGGACTGGGACGCCGTGCGCATCAAGGACGCGCTCGTGAGCACCGCCCACCGGGTGACCGGCCAACAGGTGACCGAGCAGGGCGGCGGTCGCGTCGACCTGGCTGCCGCGGCCTTCGGCCCGGTCACCGCGACCGGTGCCGTGGCGCTCGGCTCCTTCGTGACGGGCGGCACCGCCGAGCGGTCCGGGAACACCACCGTCCGGTACGCCAACACCTCCGACTCCGAGCTCACCCTCGGCCTGAAGCTCCGGCTCGCCACCACCGGCGGACGCGAGATCGCCAAGGGCGCGGTACGGCTCGGCGCCGACTCGGTCCGTATCGCCCCCTCCGCCACGGCCGAGGTGTCCTTGCAGGTCGATCCCTCGCTCCTCGATCGGGGCGACTACTACGGGTACGTGAACGCCTCCACCGCCGACGGAAGGACGAGCGTCCACACCACGGTGAGCCTTTCGGTCCACGGTCCCAAGCACCGGATCACCGTGAACGTCATCGATCGCGAGGGCAAGCCCGTCGACGACCTGCCGATGATCTGGGGTGCCGACGGGTTCGAGGGCTACCTCAGTACCAGTCCGGCCGTCGCCGAGGTCGAGGAGGGCACCTACCAGCTCAGCCACTCCTCGCTGGACGACGCCGCGGACGGCCAGGAGCTGCGCGAGGTCGTCCTGCCCGAGGTGAAGGTCACCAAGGACATGTCCGTCACTCTGGACGCGCGCAAGACCACCGAGGTCGAGATCCGCACGCCCCGGCCCGCCGAACAGCGCGGCATCATCAGCTATCAGACGTACCGTCAGCTCGACGGGCACAGTCTGACCCAGGGCACGATGTACTTCGACGTGGCCAAGCGGGTCTACGTCAGCCCCACGGCGAAGGTCACCGAGGGACGTTTCGAGTTCGCCTCCCGCTGGCAGCTCGTCGCCCCGCTGCTGGAGGCAAAAGTCCTCGGGTCACCTCTCGCCGTCAGCCCGTACTACACGCACAACTCCCCGTTGTTCAGCCCGAAGGGCACCCGTCTGACCGCGGTCGACGCGGGAACCCACGCCGCCCCCGATCTGCGCCGCGTCCGCGGCAAACTCGCGGTCGTCAGGAGCGACGGCACCGACGCGGCGGAACTCGCCCGGGCGGCGGCCGACGCCGGCGCCGGCGGTCTCATGCTCGTCCATCCCGCCGACAGCTACCCGTGGAGCCGTTGGACCCCGGACGGCGAGCGCCTCCCCCTGCCCACCATGGGGGTGAGCGCGGCCGAGGGCGGCGCCCTGCTGGAACGCGTCGAGCGGCGCAGGACCGCGGTGGCGTTCTCCGGCACCGCCAGGAGCCCCTACCTGTACGACGTGATGCAGGTGTCCACGGACCGCGTCCCCGAACGCGTCGTGCACACCGTCTCGGACCGCAACAGCGCCGTCGTCGAATCCACGTACACCGAGAGCGGCGGCATTCCCTGGGCCAGCGAACAGCGCTTCGGCAGCCGCCCCTACCAGAACTTCTTCTGGAACCAGTACAGCCGGTACGTGCCCACCGGGGCGCGGCGCACCGAGTACGTCAGCGCCGGCGACACCCAGTGGCTGCACGTGGTGAATCACGGGCTCGTCTTCTACGTCGACACGGCGTTGACGGTCGGGATGCGCGACTTCCTGCGGACCTACCGGCCCGGCAGGCAGCCTGCCGAGAACTGGTTCGGGGCCGTGGTGCGGCCGTCCGTCCCGCGCGGGACCACGACACCGTCCGTACGCTCCCGCGACGTTCTCGCGCTCCGCGTGCCCGAGTTCAACGACTCCCATGCGGGGCACTGGTCGCAGGCCCTGACCGACGGTTTCGGCACGGCCGACGAGGGGGCCGAGGGCGACACCGTCTCCGTCGCCCTGTTCCGTGACGGCAAGAAGATCGCCGACGCCACGGACGCCTGGGAGGACTTCGAGGTGGCACCCGGGAAGGCCGACTACCGGCTGGACCTGTCGGCCTCCCGTGTCTCCCCCGAGTGGAAGTTCGGCACGCGGACGCAGACCTCCTGGTCCTTCCGCTCGGACACCACCACTGGCAGGACGGTGCTCCCGCTGCTCCAGCTCGACTACGACGTGCCCATCGACGAACACAACACCGTGACCGCGCGGCGCGGCCACACGATCGGTCTGGCCGTCCGCAACCAGGACGGTCTGCCCGCACCGCGCGGTGTCTCGGTCCGGGTCGCTGTCTCCTACGACGACGGCAGGACCTGGACGAAGGAGGTCAAGGCCCAGGACCGCGGCCGAAACCGTTTCACCGCCGCCGTCGGACGGCCCGGCCGGACCCACGGCGACACGTTCGTGACGCTGCGGGTCACGGCGACCGACGGGGTCGGCAACAGCGTCCGGCAGACCGTGGAACGCGCGTACGTGATCGGCAGGTAGGCCGGGCGCACGCCTCGGGGGACCGAAGGTGCGGCGGGCACGGAGGTGGCCGAATCCTCCGTGCCCGCCGCTTTCCCCTTCCGGTCCGGTCATGTCCGGGGCGTATAGTGCGCTTGCCACCGGCGCTTGTCCCCGGCAAGTCCCTGTCGCCGGGCGCTTCCACCAGGCCGTTCCGTCGCTTGCCGCACGTTCGGCAGGGGACGGAAAGGATCACGATGCTGGAAGCAGTGGGGCTCACCCCGGCCGAGGAAACCGTGTACCGGCTTCTGGTCACCCTGTTCACCGCCTCGGCGGACGAAATCGCGGAGCAGTCCGGTCTGGCGGCGGCGGAGGTCGAGCAGGTCCTGGCGGCGCTCACCGCGAAGGGGCTGGTCAGCGCGACGGACCGGGCACCGGGCAGTTTCGCGGCCAGTCCCCCGGACGTCGCCCTGCTGCCGCATCTCCAGAAGCAGTCCGACGCCCTGGACCACGCCCGTGTGGCGGTCACCGATCTGCTGGAGACCTACCGGCGCACCCGGCGCCGCCGGGACCCCGACCAGCTCATCGACGTGATCACCGGTGCCAGGGCGTTGCGCCAGCACCTGCGCCGGATACAGGACAACACGCGTCACGAGATGTTGTGGTTCTGCAAGGCCCAGTACGTGGCCATGCCTTCGGGGAGCAACGAGGCCGAGTACGACGCCCTGGCGCGCGGTGTGCGTTACCGCGTCCTGTACGAGCGGGCGTTCTTCGACGACTCGGGCGCCGTCGGCAACGTGGTGCGGGGCATGCGGGCGGGAGAGACGGCCCGCGCGGTCCCGCACCTTCCGCTGCGCCTGGCGATCGCCGACCGGGCCATCGCCATCTGTCCCCTGGTCCCCGGCGGGCCGAGCGGCAGCACCGAGGAACCCACCACGGCCCTGGTCCGTGGCAGCAGTCTGCTGGAAGCGCTGGTCGCCCTGTTCGAACGCTACTGGGAGGACGCGGTACCGCTCCATGTGAGCGAGTCCGGAACGGTCAGCGGCGCGGACGGTTCGCCCGGCAACCACGAACTGTCGGCGACGGACCGTCAGTTGCTGTCTCTCCTCGTCGCAGGTGTCACGGACAAGGCCATAGCCAGTCAGATGCGGCTCAGCAGACGGACCGTGCAGCGGCGCGTCCAGTCGATGATGGCCCTCGTCGGCGCCACCACACGGATGCAGTTGGCATGGCAGGCCGCCCGGCGGAACTGGATGTAGCAAGACATCGGCGTCTTCCCCCTTCGACCCCTGCAGCCGCGGATGACGCGGCTCGGGGCCGTCGGCCGGGTCGATCGAGCGCAGGGTGCGGGGGCATCGCGCGGGCGGCGTCCGCGATGACGAACGCGTCGCGGGTGTCGGTCGTGGCCTCGCCGGGGCGGAGGTCGGCGAAGTCCGTGCCGATCGCCTCGAACGACCGCCCGGCGGCGCGTCCGTCCCGATCGACGTCGTTGCTCTCTTTCTCCGGGCCGGCGCTGACGCCGATCACGTCAGCGCCGGTGGAGGAGCCGTCACGCGGTCATGCCCGCGGCGGGAGGGGGAGTCAGCCCCACACGCCGAGCGTGAACTCGGCGATCACTGCCGAGAGCAGGAACGAAGCGGTGATCGCGACGAGCCCGACCGGGATGATCTTCCAGCCGATGCGGCGCAGCAACGGCAGGTCCTTGCCCAGCGACAGTCCCGCGAGGGTCAGCATGATCGTGGCGATGGACAGGAAGTCCACCGAGCCGACCAGACGGTTGAGGCTGTCGGAGGCGAAGAACCACGGGCTGGACACGTACGCGCCCACCGTGGTGATCCACACGATCGCGGAGATCTTCCGGCTGACCTTGGCGAGGAACAGACCGAGCAGCACCAGGCCCAGCAGCACGGCGTAGCCGCCGACGATGTCCCAGCCGATCGTGCCGGCCGCGACCGAGGCGGTGCCGACGCCGAGCACCGTCAGGACGCCGAGCGACAGCCAGAGCGGGATCCTGATCTCGCCCGAGGCGGCGGCGACCTCCTCCCGGAAGGCGCGGTTCGCGGCGGCATCGTCCGTGGGACTGTCCGGGGCCGAGAGGGCGTCGGGCGTCGTCTCCGGCGTGCGGGTGTCCTGCCGGCGGGTGAGGAAGCGGTAGAACCGGTCCGCCAGCGGCAGTGCCACGTAGATGCCCACGTAGACCCCGAGGATGGTGGTGATGAGGTTGGAGACCGCCGCCATGCCGAGGATGGCCTCCTCGTGCGCCGGGTACGCGGCCACGATGCTGGCCGAGGAGGCGGCCATCATCGATCCCGAGCCGACACCGGCGCCCATGGCGAGGGCCAGTGGGTCGAAGATGTTCCAGTTCGCCACCAGCGAGGTCAGGAGCGTGATGAACACCGCTCCGAACATCGTGCCGAACACATACATGGCCAGGACCCCGCGGTACTGGTCGGAGTCCGGCCCGTACTTCTCCGAGACCATCGCGAAGGACGGCTCGCGGTCCAGCGAGAAGGTGGCTCCGACCGTGGCCTTGCCCAGGCGCAGTGCGACGGCGAGCGGCAGGGCGATGGCCACCGTGCCCAGCAGATGGCCGATCTCCTGGAGCAGCAGCGCGGGCCCGGCCTTGACGAGCGTCGGCAGGCTGGGGCCGATGTTGAAGGCGAGCCGGGCGACCAGGAGCATCACGGCCACGCCGACGAGAGCGGACGCCACTTTCTGGAGACGGATGCCGAGGGGCCGGACCTTCTGGACCGACACCAGCAGGCCCAGAATCAGACCCCACACCATGGGGAAGACGATGACGGAGCCGACGCCCAGGTCGATCTCGAGCTGCCCGACGGCCTGCACGACCAGGGCGATGACCAGGGCGAGGGCGGCGATCGGCAGGGTCTGACGCGACCCGGCGACGCGGTCCTTGGCTGCGGCGGTGGGGCTGCTCATGTCGCCACCGCCTCCTTACGGACGTCACGGCGGTAGGCGGCGGCGATGAAACGGTGCCGGTGCTCGGCATGGCCCGCCGCGTCGACGACGGTCCAGGCGAGCGCGCGGGCCGCCTCGAACATCATGTCGTACGCCAGGGGTGTGTCGGCGATGGCCGCGAAGGCATGGGAGTGGATGGGTGCGTCGGCTCCCGGAATGCTCAGCCATGGATGCAGGCTGGGTATGACCTGGCTGACGTTGCCCATGTCGGTGGAACCGCCGGCGAGCCGGTCGCCGGCGGTGACGTCCCGCCCGAAGGCAGCCATGGCCGACGTCCAGAAGCCCGCCAGCGCGTCGTCCTGCACGAGCGGCTCGTAGAGCGGCTCGGTGGCCTCGACGGTCAGTTCGGTGCCGGTCGCCAGGGCCGCGCCTTCGAAACACCGCCGGACACGCTCCAGCAGTGCCTCGTACTCGGGCAGGGTGAATGCCCGGCACTCGAAGTCGACGACGGTCCGCTCGGGGATGATGTTGGTGGCGACGCCGCCTTCGGAGACGAACAGCGCCACCCGCTGGTCGCCCGGCAGTTGCTGGCGCAGCAGGCCGACGGCCACCTGGGAGAGCGTGGCGGCGTCGGCGGCGTTCACGCCCTGGTGGGGTGCGGCCGCGGCGTGCGCCGCACGTCCCCGGAACACGGCCCGGTACCGGCCGACCGCCTGGGCGGTGCTCCCGGCGGGGTTGTAGCCGACCCCGTCCTGGACCGGGTGGACCATCAGGGCCAGGCCCACCCCGTCGAACGCGCCGGCCTCCAGCAGCAGTGCCTTGCCGCCGCCGTGCTCCTCGGCCGGGGTGCCTATCGCCTTCAGCGTGATGCCGAGTTCGTCGACGTAGGGGGCCAGGGCCAGCGCGGCGGCCACCGAGGCGCCGGCGATGAGGTTGTGGCCGCAGGCATGACCGACCTCGGGCAGCGCGTCGTACTCGACACAGAGCGCGACCGTCAGCTCGCCGCTGCCCGCGGTGGCGGTGAACGCGGTCGGCAGACCGCCCGTGCCGCGCTCGACCGTGAACCCGCCCTCGGTGAGCAGTTCGGTGATCGCCGCGGCGGACTCGGTCTCCTGGAAGGCGATTTCGGGACGCGCGTGCAGGGCGCGTGCCAGCTCGAGCACGCGGTCCTGCCAGTGCGACACGCCCGTGGAGGTGTCGGCCTTGAGCCGACTGGCGGAGCCGGCGGGATTCTTCGTGGTCACGGGTGCCTCCTAGTAGCTCAGTGAGGGGAACGGGGCGCCGGCGGCGCGGGTGGGCGTCCAGACGGCCTTGGTCTGCGTGTACTCGTCCAGCACTCCGGGGCCGGAGGAGCGGCCGTGTCCGGAGTCCCCGAAGCCGCCGAAGGGCACCGCGACGTGGATGGTCTTGTAGGCGTTGATCCAGAAGGTGCCGGATTTCACGGCGCGCGCCACATGGTGGGCGCGGGCGACGTCCTGGGTCCACACGGCCCCGGCCAGGCCGAAGTTCGTGGCGTTGGCGCGGGCGATGGCCTCCGCCTCGGTGTCGAAGGCGTCGGCGCCGACCACCGGTCCGAAGACCTCGGTGGTCTCCAGCGGGTTGGCGGGCGTGACCCCGTCCAGCAGGGTGGGCGCCACCCAGTGTCCGCTCGCCAGCGCCGAGTCGGTGAGCCCGGCGGGCAGCCGGGTGCCGGTCACCCGGCGGGCGCCGCCCGCGAGCCCGGCCTCGATCAGCGAGGTGACCGTGCCGAACTGGGACCGGGTGATGATGGGGCCGACTTCGGTGGTGGGGTCGAGGGGGTCGCCGAGGCGCAGCCGGGACGCTCGCTCGGCCACGCGTGCGATGAACTCGGCGTGCACGGAACGCTCCACGAGCAGCCTGGAGCCGGCCACGCACGACTGGCCCGCTCCGGAGAAGACGGCCGACACGGCGCCGTCGGCCGCCCGGTCCAGGTCGGCGTCGGCGAAGACGATGTTGGCGCTCTTGCCGCCGAGTTCGAGGACGGTCGGGATACCGGCGCCCGCCGCGGCGACCGCCACCCGGCGGCCGGTGGCGACCGAGCCGATGAACGACACCTTGCCGACCCGGGAGTCGGAGGTGAGGGCGGCGCCGACGGTGGCGCCGAGGCCGGTGGCGACGTTGAACACGCCGTCCGGCAGCCCCGCCTGGTGGGCCAGCTGGGCCAGCCGCAGTGTGGAGGCCGGGGTGAACTCGCTGGGCTTGACGACGACGGCGTTGCCGGCCGCGAGCGGTGCGGCCGAGTTCCAGCCGCCCGTGAACAGGGGCGCGTTCCACGGGGTGATGGCCACCACGACGCCCCAGGGGACCCGTTCGGTGTAGGTGTGCCAGTTGCCCGGGACGGGGATCGTGTGGCCCAGCAGCTTGTCCGCCCATCCCGCGTAGTAGCCGAACATCTCGGCGACCTTGGCGGCCTCGGCGCGGGTGTCGCGGACGGGCTTGCCGGTGGTGGCGGATTCGAGGAGGGCGAGCTCCTCCGTGTGCTCGCCGATGGTCCGGGAGACTTCGCGCAGGATCGCGGCCCGTTCGAACGGGTCGGTCGCGGCCCAGACCTCGGCCCCGCGGACGGCGGAGGCCAGCACGGAGTCGGCCCCTTCGGCCCCGGCGTCGGCGTAGTCGGCGAAGCCCTCTCCGGTCGCTGCGGCGGTGAGGTGCACGGTCTCGCCGCGGCCGGTGACGACCCGACCGTCGACGAACGAGCCCGGGCCCTGCGGGAAAGCGGCGTCGAGAGCGGCGCGGGCAGTGGCGGCTCCGGACGTGCTCAGGTCCGTCGGGAAGGTGGTGGCGCTCATGCTGCGGTGGCTCCTTCGGAGGTGAGGGAGGGGGCTACGGTGCGGGCGATCTCGGTGAAGTCGGCGCCGGGGCCGAGCGCGGCCAGGGCCTCCTGCCAGACGCGGCTGGCGGCGGCCAGCAGCTGCGGGGTCTCACCGCGCTGCCCGGCGGTCTCCACGGCCAGTGCGGCGTCCCGGGCCATGAGTCCCAGGGCAAAACCGGAGTCGTAGGTTCCGGTGAGTACCCAGTCCGGGTACATGGCCGCGGACGCCTTGCTGGCGCCGGACGCTCCGCTGATGCCCGCCGCGGCGGAGGAGGGATCGACGCCGTATGCCTTCGCCACGGCGAGGGCCTCGCCGACCGCGACCAGGTTGACCGCCGCAAGGGCGTTGTTGAGGAGCTTGACCACGTTTCCGGAGCCGGGCGCGCCGAGGTGGCGGTACTGGCCGCCGGTGAGCGCGTCCAGGACGGGCCGGGCCGCGTCGAGCGCGTCGGGGTCGGCACCGACGAACGCGGCGAGCCGGCCGGCGACCGCGCCGTCACGGCCGCCCGAGACGGGTGCGTCCACGAAGGCCGCACCCTTGTCCGCCGCGAGGGCCGCGCACGCGGCGGACGTGCCCGGCTCCGACGTCGTGGTGTCGACGATGGCCAGCGTGCCCGGCCGCGCCAGCAGAGCGGGCACGGTCGCCTCGACCACGCGGGCCGAGGGCAGCGACAGGACCGCATGGGGCGTGCCGGCCAACTGGTCGAGGTCCTCGACGGCCTCCACACCCGCCTTCGCGGCGGCGGACCGGGCGGCGGGCGACGGATCGAATCCGCGCACCTGCCACCCCGCCCGCAGCAGGGCGGTAGCCATGGCACCGCCCATCGAGCCGAGGCCGACGACGGCGATGTGCTTGCTCATCAGTGCTCCTGTCATGAGGGGACATGCGTACGGACACGCGCGAGGCCGGGGGGACGGGCCTCGCCGGCCCGGGGGGGGACGGTGTTCAGGTGGGCCCCGGCAGACGTGGGGAAGGGGCGGCCGGGGCAGGCCCGTCGGCGCGGTCGGCGCTCGCACGCGGCCGGTGAATGAGGTGGGCTGTGAGGTGCGTAGGGTCACCGCGCTCCGAAGGCGGCACCGGTCGGGTGGCGAGGGAGCGCGTGCGCTGCGGCGACAGCCGGTCGGGCGCGCCGCCCGACAGGGGCCGTGCCGCGGGGCGTCGCCGAGCGCGCGGACCGGGTCGCACGTCCACGCGGCACGACGGGGGAAGAAGCGGTTCAGTCGAGGTAGACGTCCAGGTCCTTCCAGAGTTGCTGGGTGCGGCGGATGGCGGCACGGCTGCGCTCGGGCCGAGCCGTCTGCATGCCGGCGAGGAGTCCGTAGACGACCGAGGTGGCGGCCGTGACGGACTGGAAGAAGGAGATGCCCTCCGACGGCACGATCAGCAGATGGTGGGCGATGGAGGTGGCGAGCCGGCCGCGCCGCATGTCGGTGATCGCCACCACCGTGGCGCCCGCCGCACGGGCCGCGTCGGCTGCGACGATGATCTGTTTCGTGGACCGCCACATGTTGACGACCACGAGCACGTCCCCCGGACCGAGGCAGTTGACGGCGGTCGCCAAGTGGACGCCGGCCCGGTGCTCCAGCGTGACGGGGTAGCCCATGGTGGAGCCGAGGTGCGCCATGACACTGGCCGGACCGGCGAAGGAGCCGACCCCGACCACCAGGATCGACCGGGCCGAGGCCAGCGTGGCGATGGCCGCCTCCGCGTCGGCGGCGGAGTTGCTCTCCAGGGTCTGGCGCAGATTCCCGATGTCGTGCGTGAGCGCGTCGTGCAGCGGGCTGCGGTGCTCGCCGTGTTCGGTCAGGGTCTCCTCGGTGGAGATGTGCACCAAGTAGCGGGCCCGTAACTCGCGTTGCAGATCCGGCCAGCCCCGGTAGCCCAGCGTCTGGGCCGCCCGCACCACCGTCGAACTGTTCACGTCCGCCCGCTCGGCGATCTCCGCGATCTCCGCGTACGAGGCGAGCTGCGGATTGCGGACGACGACGTCGACGACCCGGGCCTGAGCCTTGGACAGCGGGACATCGGGCAGGGCGTCGCCCAGCCACTGGCTGTCGCCGTCGGCGGGGTCGTGGTTGTGCGATGCGGACACAGGTCTTGCTCCCTCGTACGAGACGCGGCTGCGCTGCAAGCGCGATTGCAAAAACCGTACACCGCAATTTCATTTGCAGGAAGCCCTCCGTGCCAGTGCCGTTACCGGCCAGGTCTGCCCGGAAGGAGCGGTGCCGGGCGGTGCGGCGGGCGATCGTCGCCGGTCGCGGCACTGGACGATCGCAGGGCTGATCAACCGCCTCAGCCGGGTCGTACGACGGCGTGTGGCCGCCCGAGTCGGCCCACGTCCACCGGTTCACCGCGAGGCGTTCTCCTGGGCCCCGCACGACGCGCCCACGTACCCGGGGTTCCGCCGTCGAGTTCTCGCGGGGCGGGAACTCGGGCCCCGTGCCCCGCGACTACTGGACCGGGTGGCGGACGGTCCACCCGTGCACCGAGTGAACATCTCCGGGAGAGTGATGATGCGTTCTCGCATGTGGTGGGGCGGCACGACGGCTGTGGTGCTGGGCAGCCTCCTCGTGACGGGCTGCGGTGACGGCGACGGGGGCGGCGACAAGGCGAGCCCCGCCGCAGGGAAGCCGGCCGCAGGCACCTACCCGGTCACCGTGACGGACTGCATGGGTGCCAGGACCACGTTCTCCGAGGCACCCGGGAAGATCGTCACGAGCAACGCCTCCAGCCTCGAATTGCTGCTCCGCCTCGGTGCCGGGGACAAGGTGATCGGCACCGGCTTCCCGCCCGGCAAGGGCAGCCTGCCCGGCGAACTCGACGCGCAGGCGCAGAAGGTGAAGGTGCTCAGCGAGTCCGTCATCCCGAAGGAGAAGCTCCTCGGCTCCGGAGCCGACCTGTACATCGACACCTTCGCCTCCATGAACATGGGCGGCGGCATGGGCGACGCGCCGACCGAGGAGGAGTTCAGGGCGGCCGGGATCAAGCACGTCCACCTGAAGTCGACCGCCTGCGCGGCGCAGAGCGAGCGCCCGGTGACCGACCTGTCCGCCGTACAGGCCGACATCCTCTCCCTCGGCGAGGTCACCGGCACCGGCGCCAAGGCGAAGGAACTCGTCGACGGCATGAAGGAGAAGGTGGACGCCGTCCGGACGGCCGTCGGCCGGACGCCCGGGAGCGAACGCCCGACGTACTTCTTCTTCGACTACGACGCCGGCACCAAGCAGCCGACCGCCGTCTGCAACCGCCAGGTCGCCCACGCGGTCATCACGCTGGCCGGGGCACGCAACGTCTTCGCCGACTGCGACGGCGACTACAAGCAGGTCGGCTGGGAGGACGTCATCTCGAAGAACCCCGACTGGATCCAGCTCGGCGTGCGCAACCGGGGCAGTCAGGCCGCCAACGACAAGGCGTTCGACGAGGCCCGGAAGTGGCTGGAGAACAACTCCGCCACCAAGGGCCTGAAGGCCGTCCAGGAAGGCCGTTTCCTGCGCATCGGCTCCGAGCGGACCACCATCGCGGGTGTCGAGAACGCCGACACCGTCGAGGAGATCGCGAAGACCCTCTACCCGGGCAAGGTCGGCTGACCGTGCTAGGGCGCGTTTCGAAAGGAGCGTCGTCCGCCCGCGACCAGACGGGACTTTCGAGACCCGCCCTAGACGCACCGGTGAGCCGGAAGGGCAGGGACGCCGCCCCCGCGCGGTCGCGGCGTTCCGTACCCGCCGGTCCCCTGTCGCTGCTCCTCGCCGTCGTGCTCGTCGCGGCCGTCACGGCGGCGGTCGCATGGGGCTCCACGCCGATCCCGCCGGGCGAGGTGTGGAGCGTGGTCTGGCGCAGACTGACCGGCGCGGCCCCGAGACCCGGCACCGACGACCTGATCGTGTGGCAACTTCGCCTCCCCCGGGCACTGCTGGCGGCCCTGGTGGGGGCGGGACTCGGCCTGGTCGGCACGGCGGTGCAGGCCCTGGTCCGCAACCCGCTGGCCGACCCGTACCTCCTCGGTGTCTCCAACGGCGCCTCCCTCGGAGCCGTGGCCGCCATCGTGCTGGGGCTCGGCGGCGGGGGCGCGCTGGGTCTCGGCCTGTCCGGCGCCGCGTTCGCCGGCGCCCTGGCCACCTTCGCCCTCGTCTGGGCGGTCGCCCGGCGCGGCGGCGGCTTCGCCCCGCTCCGACTGGTGCTCGCCGGAGTGGCGATCGGGCAGTTCCTGTCCGGGTTCACCAGCTATCTCGTGCTGCGGGCCGGGGACGAGCAGCAGACCCACAGCGTGCTGTTCTGGCTCATGGGCAGCCTCAGCGGCGCGAGCTGGCCGCTGCTGGCCGCTCCCGCGGTGACGGTGCCGGCGGTCTGGCTGCTGCTCCAGGCACGGGCGCGGGGACTCAACGCCCTGCTGATGGGCGACGAGACCGCCGCCGGCCTCGGCATCGACGTGGCACGGCTGCGCCGGGAACTGTTCGCGGTCACCAGCCTGCTCACCGGCGTCCTGGTCGCGGTCTCCGGCGCCATCGCCTTCGTCGCGCTCATGGTCCCGCACGCCTGCCGCCTCGTCGTCGGCGGCGACCACCGCCGTCTGCTGCCGGTGTCGGCACTGTTCGGCGCGCTGCTGCTGGTGGTCGTCGACATCGTGTGCCGCACGGCCATGGACACGCAGGAGCTGCCGGTCGGTGTCGTCACCTCGCTGATCGGCGCCCCAGCACTGCTGTATCTGCTGAACAGACGCCTGGGGAGCGGCAGTTGAGGATCGACATCGAGAACCTGCACGTCGCCTACAGCGGACGCACGGTCGTGGCCGGCGCGCACCTGATCGCGGCCGAGGGCGAGATCACCGGCCTGGTCGGCCCCAACGGCAGTGGCAAGTCCACGCTGCTGCGGACCGTGTACCGGCATCTCAGGCCCGTCGCCGGGCGCGTCCTGCTCGACGGCACGGACCTGAACGGGCTGCGCCCGGCGCGGTCCGCCCGGCACATCGCCGCCCTCCCGCAGGAGCGGGGCGGGGACTTCGAGCTGACGGTGCGCGAGGTCGTCACGATGGGCCGTACCCCCTACAAGCGGGCCTTCGCGGGCGAGGACGCGGGCGACCGGGACATCGTGGCCCGGGCTCTCGCCGACGTCGGCATGACGGACCACGCCGAACGCCGCTTCACGGAGCTGTCCGGCGGCGAGCGGCAACGCGTCCTGCTGGCCCGCGCGTTCGCCCAGCGGCCGGACGTCCTGGTCCTGGACGAGCCGACCAACCACCTCGACATACGTCACCAGGTCGAACTCCTCGCCCTGCTGCGCGGCCGGAACCGCACGACCCTGGTCTCCCTGCACGACCTCAACGCGGCCGCCTCCGTGTGCGACCGGCTGCACGTCCTGCGCGACGGCCGCGTGGTCGCCTCCGGCGCGCCCCGCGACGTCCTGACCCCCGGCCTGCTGGCCGAGGTGTTCGGCGTGCGCGCGGCGGTGACGGAGCATCCGCTGACCGGCGACCCGCTGATCGCGTTCGACCACCGCCGGCCGGCGGAGGGACTCCGGGCGCCGGACGCGGGTGACGGAGAGGGGGAACCGGCTCCCGGAGAGGCAAGCGTGTGTCCCGGCCCGTGACGCAGACCCCGGGAACTCAGCCGCCGATTCCCCCGACTCCTGTGACGAGGCCGCTCACCGGCGGCCACCGAGTGGGGGAGGGAACGAGTGACGGACCATGGCTCCGGTTCGGAGGGACCTGGGGACATACCCGAGGTGCGGGAGCGCTGGCTGCTGGTGGCCGTGGCGGGCGTGCTGTCGTTCGTGGCGATGCTCGACATGAACATCGTGAACGTGGCCGTCGCGGACATCTCCGCGGGGCTGGGCGTGCCGGCCGGGACGGCCCAGTGGGCGGTACTCGGCTACCAGCTCCCGGTGGTCGCGCTCCTGCTTCCGGCAGGCCGCCGACTGGACGGGGCGGACACCCGCACGGCGCTGCTGCTGGCCACCGGCGGCTTCGCGCTGTGCAGCGCGCTGGCCGCCGTCTCCCCGTGGATGTCCTGGCTGGTCGCCGCCCGGATCGCGCAGGGCGCCTGCGGCGCCGTGCTGTTCGTCCTGATGCCGGTGCTGGCCGTCCGTTCGGTACGGCCCGAACTGCGCGGTCGGGCCATGAGCGTGCCCGCCACCCTCGGCCCGCTGGGCGCGGTCACCGGCCCGGCGGTCGGCGGACTGCTCCTCGACCACCTGGGCTGGCGCTGGATCTTCCTCGTCAAGGTCCCGTTCTGCCTGCTGGTCGTTCTGGTCGTGGCGGCGCTGGTGCCGCGCGGCGGGACGGCGGGAGCCCGGGTGCCGGCGCCGCGTCCGGCCGACCGTACCTCCACCGCCGGCCGACGGGCGCTCGCCGACGCCGTGCTCGTCGCCGCCGGTGTGGCGCTCCTGCTGCTGTCGCTGACGCTGGCCGCCGACACCTCCGCGTGGCTGGCGCTCGCCCCGGCCGCCGCGGTGCCGCTGTGGTGGTGGCTGCGCGGACCGGGCGGCCGGCCCGTGGCCGGTGTGCTGCGGGCGGCGGGCCTGCTGCGCACGCACGGAGCGGTGCTGGCACTGGCCGCAGGCTTCGCCGCCGCGCATTACGTGATCGCCCTGCACCTCCGGCGGGACGAGGGCGTCAGCGCGACCGCGACCGGCCTGGCGGTGCTCGCCTTCCCGCTCGGCATGGGGGTGGCCGGCCCCCTCGGCGGACGGCTCGCGGACCGGTACGGGTCCAGGCCCGTCGCCCTCACCGGCGCCGCGCTCACCGCCGTCGGCCTGCTGCTGCTCGTCCCGCTGGGCGACGGCTGGTCGCCGGCCGGCGTGGCCTGGCGGCTGGCGGTGGCCGGCTTCGGCATGGGCCTGAACGGGGGGCCGGTCCAGGCCCTGGTCATGGGGGCCGCCCCGCCGGACCGGGCCGCCACGGTCGGCTCGACCGTCCAGCTCGCCCGCAGCCTCGGCTTCACGCTCGGACCGGCCCTGGCCACCGCCGCCTGGGGCCTGACCGGCCCGGACGGTGGCGCACGAGCGGCACTGGCCGTGTCCGCCACCGCCGCCGCTCTCGCCGTACCGCTGCTGGCCCTGCCCTCCCGGCGACCGGCATCCCCGTCCGGGGAGACCACCGACGCGACTCCCGCCGCACCCCGTTGAGCCACCCCGACACGGCTCCCGAACCCCCTGAACCGCGACACGGCTCCCGCCGAACCCCTCTGAGCCACCGCGCTCCACCGCCACCCCGAGGAGACCTACGCATGTGCGGAATCACCGGCTGGGCGTCCTTCCATCAGGACGCCCGCACCCAGGCCCCGGTCATCGAGGCCATGACCGCGACGCTCGCCCCGCGCGGCCCCGACGCCGGCGGCGTCTGGCTCGGCGAGCACGCGGCGATCGGCCACCGCCGCCTGGCGGTCATCGACCTGGCCGGCGGGGCCCAGCCGATGACGGACCGGCCCGATGCCCCGGCCACCGTGCTGACCTACAGCGGAGAGGTCTACAACCACCACGAACTCCGGGCCGAACTCCGGGGGCGGGGACACGAGTTCCGTACCCGCAGCGACACCGAGGTGGTGCTCCGCGCGTATGCCGAGTGGGGTGAGGCGGTGGCCGACCACCTGGACGGCATGTTCGCCTTCGCCGTCTGGGACGAACGCGCCTCCCGGCTCCTGCTGGTCCGCGACCGGCTCGGCGTCAAGCCCCTGTTCTGGACGCACGTCGACGGCGGCCTGGCCTTCGCCTCCGAGCCCAAGGCGCTGTTCGCCCACCCGGAGATCCGGCCCCGGGTGGACGCGGACGGGCTGCGCGAGGCGTACAGCCTGCTGTTCAACACCGGGCCGACCGTCTGGTCCGGGGTGCGGGAGGTCGAACCCGGCGGACTGCTGGTCCTGGACCGCGACGGCATCCGCGAACGCCGCTACTGGCAACTGGAGGCCGGCACCCACACCGACGACCGGGAGGAGACCGTCGCCCGCGTCCACAACCTGCTGAGCACCGCCGCGCGGAGCCAGCTCGAAGCGGACGTCCCGGTGTGCTCCCTGCTGTCCGGCGGGATCGACTCCACGGTCCTGACCGCCCTGCTCGCCGACGAACTGCGCACGCGCGTGAACCCGGACGCCCGTATCCGCTCCTACGCGGTCGACTACAGCGACCAGGCCGAGCAGTTCACCGGCGACGTCCTGCGCACCGGCCACGACACCCCGTACGCCACCGAGGCGGGCGCCTTCATCGGTACCGACCACTCCACCGTCGTCCTCGACCCCCGTGCGCTTCTCGACCCCGAACACCGCAAGGCCGTCGTCGTGGCCCGCGACTCACCGATCGGCGTCGGTGACATGGACACCTCCCTGTACCTCCTCTTCGGGGAGATACGGAAGCACTCCACCGTGGCCCTGTCCGGCGAGGCCGCCGACGAGGTCTTCGGCGGCTACCCCTGGTTCCGCAACCCCGAGGCCCTCGCCGCAGCCACCTTCCCCTGGCTGCTGGTCACCGGCGACGAGGCCGCCATGCCCCTCAATCCGGAACTGGACCTGCGCATCGGCGAGTTCCGCGACGACACCTACCGCGACGCCCTGGCCGCCGTACCGCACCTCGACGGCGAGACGCCCGACGAGCACCGGCAGCGCGAGATGCAGCACCTGTCGCTGACCCGCTGGCTGCGCCAGCTCCTGCACCGCAAGGACCGCCTCAGCATGGCCCAGGGCCTGGAGGTGCGCGTCCCGTACTGCGACCACCGGCTCGTCCAGTACGCCTTCGCGACCCCCTGGGCGCTGAAGAGCTTCGACGGCCGGGAGAAGAGCCTGCTGCGGGCGGCGGGCACGGGCCTGGCACCCGACGCGGTGCTGCACCGCCCCAAGAACCACTACCCGGCCACCCACCACCCCGACTACAACCGCGGCCTGCAGGAGCTGGCCCGCGACGCGCTCGCCGACGAAACCGTCCGCTCCCTCGCCGACGAGACCCTGATCAAGCCCTGCCTCGACACCGCCCCCGATCAGCTTCGGTGGGGCCACCGGCTGCGCCTCGAACGCGTCGTCGACCTCGCCCTCTGGCTCGACCACCACCAGCCCGACCTCGCCCTGTGAGGAGCACCCCCGGATGACCCTGCACGAGCGGCTGCCCGCCGCGGACACCGACAGCCCGCACGAACCCCTGCCCGACCCGGTCCCGCTCATGGGCTGCCCGTACAAGGCCGACCCCTACCCGCTGTACGAGCGGATGCGCGAGGCCGGCCCGGTCCACCGCGTCCTCTTCCCGAGCGGCGTACAGGCGTGGCTCGTCACCGGATACGAGGCCGCCCACTGCGCGCTGAACGACGACCGCCTCGGCAAGAACCACGACCGCGGCAACGACCGCTGGCGGGAGCGCGCCTCGATCATGCCCGAGCCCCAGCATTCCCAGCTCCAGGTTCACCTGCTGCACCAGGACCCGCCGAAGCACACGCGGATGCGGCGCTTCGTCACCGACGCGTTCACCCCGCGCCGTGTCGAGCGGCTGCGGCCCCGCTTCCAGGAACTGGCCGACGCCCTCGTCGACGCCCTCCCCGAGACGGGCCCCGCCGATCTCGTGGCCGGGTTCGCCGCCCACTTCCCCTTCCAGGTCCTCGCCGAGGTCATCGGGCTCCCGGCGGAACTGGCGGACCGCTTCGACCGGGACTGGGGCAAGGTCGTCCAGCCGGTCGGCCCCACCGACCCCGGACGGCCGCGGTACGAGGCCCGGCTGCACGGCCTGCAGAGCTACATCGCCGACGTCGTCGCGTACAAACGCGACCACGGGGACGACGATCTGCTCAGCCGCCTGGTCGTGGCCCGCGACCGCCGCGAGCTGTCGCAGGAGGAGGTGGACTCGATGATCTTCCAGCTCCTCGTGGCCGGCCAGGAACCGGTCACCAACCAGATCACCACCGCCCTGATCACCCTCTTCCGCCACCCCGCCGACCTCGCCCGCCTGCGCGACGACCCGGACCTCATGCCCCGCGCGGTCGACGAACTCCTCCGCTACGACAGCGCCTTCGAGCTGACCACCTGGCGCTTCTTCGACCAGGACAGCGACCTGCAGGGCCGCGAGGTCCCCGCCGGCGACTCGGTGATCGTCTCCCTGTGCGCCGCCAACCGCGACCCGCGCCGCTTCCCCGCCCCCGACACCCTCGACCTCGACCGCTCGCCCAACCCCCACCTGGCCTTCGGCCACGGCATCCACTTCTGCCCCGGCGCAGCCCTCGCCCGAACCGAACTCCAGATCGCCCTGGGCACCCTCCTGGCTCGCCTGCCCGGCCTGCGCCTGGCCGGCGACGACGAGGACATCGAGTGGATCGGGGCCGTTCTCGGCCGAGGCGCCCCTCACCTGCCCGCCGCCTACGACCGACGTCTCTGAGACCGCCCCCCATGTGCCGGTCGGTCCGACACGGTCCGCCGACGGCGACCTGAAGCCGGTCCGCCCGCGCGAGACCACTCGGATCCGCCCGGCCGCCCGCCGTAGACCTTCGCCCCGGCCCGCCCCGTCCCGGACCACTGAGACGTCGTTTCATCCGAGCCGGACCGGCCGGGCCCCTGCCTCACCCACGCGCGGACCGCCCCTCCGGCCGACCGCGCCATCTCGACCCGCCGGCGCCTCGGCGTCCCACGCCGAGGCGCCATGCGGCCATGCCCGCGTGCCCGTGGCACGCAGACCCCTCAGGGAGGACCCCACACCATGCCGCTCACGACCGCCCCGGACACCCGTTCCCCGAGCAGCACCAGCGCCGCCGTGCTCGACCTGCTCCTGCCCCACCACCGGAGCACGGATCCGTCGCACGCCGCCCCGGAGACGTTCCGGCTCCCACTGCGCCGGATCACCGACTTCGTCCGCGCGGGCGAACCCGTTCTCTTCACCCTGCCGGCCTTCCCGTGCAAATCCCCCAACGCCGCGAAGGTCCTGGGCCACCTCCCCGACCAGGGGGAACGCCTCTCCCTCACCTTCCTCGACACCCTGTGCCGCGACATCGAACGGATCCACGCGCCCGGCGCCCGCGTGATCATCTGCTCCGACGGCCACGTCTTCGGCGACCTCATCCGGGTCCCCGACGAGCACATAGACGCCTACTCCGACCACCTCAGAACCTACATACGGGAGGCGAACCTGGACCGCCTCGCCGTCTTCGACCTGCGCGACGTGTTCGGAAGCCTCCCGCACGACGACAAGCGCGCAACGCTGCACGCGCGGTACGCCCCCACCCTGGAAGCACTGCGCGCGGAAGTCCGCGCCGAGGACACCACCCTCGCCCTGTACCGGGGCATGACCCGCTTCCTCGTCGAGGACACCGCCGACTGGAACGGCACCCGCTCCGCCCTCCAACGCGAGTGCCGCAGGCGCGCGTACGGCGTCATCCAGCGCAGCCGCGCCTGGGGCACCCTGGTGGCCGAGCACCATCCCCGGTCCGTACGGCTCTCCATCCACCCCCAGCCGGCGGACTCCGCCAAGTTCGGCATCCGCCTCCTGGACGCCCCCGACGCCTGGACCACGCCCTGGCACTCCGTCGCCCTGCGCCGCGGCGACGGCACGTGGACGCTGATGCCCCGTGCCCGCGCCGAGCGGTGCGGTCGCCTCGTCCACCGGCACGGCAGACCGAGCCACTTCGAGGAACCGGCGTGAGCGGGGCGGCATGCCCGTCGTACGCCCCGTCCCGATCCGGAACACAGTCGTACGACCCGTCCCGGTCCGGAAGACACCGGGCACCCGGGTGCCCGTCCCATCCGGCTGGTGTCAGGATGGGGTGTCATGTCTGCCGGCGGAACCCTGCGCGCGCTGCGGGCCGCGATGTTCGCGGCCGTCTGTGTCGTGCTCGCCGCCATCGGCCACGTGCTGATGTCCGGGGCCGGGCTGCCCTGGTGGGTGCTGCTGTCCGGCATCGCCGCGGTCGGTGCCGTCGGCTGGGCCTTCGGCGGCCAGGAACGCCGACGCCGTACAGTGGCCGGTCTGACCGTCGCCGTACAGGCGGGTCTGCACATCGGTTTCACGCTCGCGCAGTCCATCGGACAGCAGCCCTCCACGTCGGCGGCGCACGGTCCGCAGACCGTCCAGCAGTGGGCCCGGTACATGCTCTGCGGCGCGGACCCCACGTCGGCCGAGGCGGCCCGCGCCTATGACATCGCGGTGCGGGCCGGCCTGACGCGGAGCCCGCACCACGCGTCCGGGCACGACACCGGCGCCATGACCTCCATGAGCCCTGACGTGCCCGCCATCCCCGACATGTCAGGGATGGCGGGGATGGCGGGCATGCACGACATGGGCCAGATGACGGGTGGCGCCCACTGGGGCATGCTCGCCGCCCACCTGCTGGCCGCCGTCCTGTGCGGACTGTGGCTGGCCCAGGGGGAACGCGCGGCCTTCGCGCTGGTGCGTGCCTGCGCGGACCGCGCGTTCGTACCGCTGCGGCTCGTGCTCGCCGTACTCGTACCGCTGCCGCGCCCGCCCGCCTGTCGGCCGTCGCCGCGGTCCCGGCGGCGCCTGCGGCAGCTCGTGCTCGTCCACACCCTCACCACCCGGGGGCCTCCCGGGGCGATCGCTGTCGTCTGACAGCCGGATCACCGCCGTCGCGCCCGGCGCGGCGGCGGTCTCCCGTGCGCGCGTCCGCGCGGACGGATCTCCCCACTCGTACGGCGGCCGATGGTCTCCCGGACCTCCTCGGCCCGGCCGTGCGGGATCTTCCGAGGAAGGACCACGGGACGATGAGCCCTGCCCTGCCCGCCGTGACCGACGAGACGGTCACCGCGTGGGCGCTCGCCGCCGCAGGCGGCGACAGCGAAGCGGTCGACAGCTTCGTGCGCGCCCTCCAACGCGACGTACGCCGCTATGTGGCGCATCTCGCCGATGACGCGCAGGCCGCTGACGACCTCGCCCAGGACACGTTCCTGCGGGCGTTGACCTCGCTGCACCGGTTCGAGGGCCGTTCCTCGGCCCGCGTGTGGCTGCTCTCCATCGCCCGCCGGGCGGTCGCCGACAGTCTGCGCCGCGCGGCCTGCCGCCCGAAGGCTGCCGACACGGCCGACTGGGAGGGTGCCGTCGAGCGCGCCCAGCCGACCGGCCTGCCGGGGATCGACGAGGGCGTCGCCCTCATGCAGCTGGTCGACTCCCTGCCGCCCGACCGGCGTGAGGCGTTCGTGCTCACGCAGGTGTACGGACTGCCGTACGCGGAGGCCGCGGAAGTGGCGCGGTGCCCGGTCGGCACCGTGCGCTCCAGAGTCTCCCGGGCCCGGCTGAGCCTGGCCCAGATGATGGCGGACGAGCCCGGCACCACCTGCCGGGCCGAGGCCGCCGTGGCCTGACGGCACGACATGGCCGCCGTGCCGGCCGGTGGCACAGCACCGGCCGGCACGGGCGGACGGGCCCGTGCCCGCGTGCGTTCCTTGAGGGTGCGGCCTGCCCCGGACGGTCGCGGCGCGGGTCGCCGGCCCTGACATACCCATGGCACACGCCCTGACACGAGCTCGGGGTGCGGGCGGAGGCACGGCGTGTCCGCCCGTGGGGCCGAACACCTCGGGGTGCTTCGGCTGCCGGGCCCCGGCCAGGAACCCGTCGGTCGTCCCGTACGACTTCCGGGCGCAGGACTCCCTCCGACCGCCTGTCCTCTTCGGTCCCCATCGACACCCCCGAACCATCCATGTGACAGGGGTCACGTGCGGTGATCGGAACTCGACCGTCGATCAACCCGACTCCTGTCCTGCTACGGCTCGGTCTCACGGAAGCCGTACCACGTGATTCGGGAGACATGACAGATGCCGCAGACTCGGCGACCCGCTTCCCGTCCGGCGGCTGCTCTGCTGCGCGAAGCCGTGCCGCCACCCGCCCTGTGCGGATTCTTCCTTTTGCTGGTGTTGGTGTTCGCCGCCTCCTACGCCGTCGGGACCGGTGTGGGACCCGTCGCGCCCGGTATGCACCGCAGCGGGACCACCGAAGGCGGCTCGTCAGGCGGCCACGGCGGCGGCGGAATGGACATGGACAACATGGACATGCACCACGGAAGCGGGGGCTGATGACCACCGAACCGGCGTCCGTGCAGGTCGTCACCGACATCACCGTCGGCGGCATGACGTGCGCGGCCTGCGTCAAACGCGTCGAGAAGAAGCTGGGCAGACTCGACGGGGTCACGGCGAGCGTGAACCTCGCCACCGGCCGGGCCCGGGTGCACCACCCGTCGGCGACCAGCCCGGACCAACTCGTCGCGGCGGTGGAGCAGGCCGGCTACACGGCCGCACTCCCCGAGCCGCCGCGGCGAGAAGCGCGTGAGGACAAGGACGCGGTGGAAGGCACCCGCCAGGACCGCGTCCGGCTGCTCGTCACGGCCCTGCTCGCCGTCCCGGTCCTGGTCCTGTCCATGGCGCCCGCCTGGCAGTTCCGCAACTGGCAGTGGCTGTGCTTCGTCCTCGCCGCGCCCGTCGTCGTCTGGGGAGCCTGGCCCTTCCACCAGAGGGCGGCACGCGGGCTGCGGCACGCGGCGGCGACCATGGACACCCTGGTCTCCCTCGGTGTGGTCGCGTCCTTCGCGTGGTCCTGCTACGCCCTCTTCCTCGGTGGAGCCGGGGAGCCCGGCATGCGGATGCCGTTCAGCCTGGTGCCCTCCGCCTCGGAGGGCGTCGCCCACATCTACCTGGAAGCCGCGGTCGCCGTCCCGCTGTTCGTGCTGGCGGGCCGGTACCTGGAGGCGCGGGCCCGGCGGGGCACCGGCGCGGCTCTGCGTTCACTGGCCCGACTGGCCGCCAAGGAAGTGGCCGTACGGGACGGCGGCGGTGAACGTCTCGTCCCGATAGAGGAACTGACCGTCGGCCAGGTCTTCGTCGTCCGGCCCGGTGAGCGCGTGGCCACCGACGGCACCGTCACGGACGGCAGCTCGGCCGTCGACCTCTCCCTGGTCACGGGCGAGAGCGAACCGGTCGAGGTCGGTCCCGGCTCACCCGTGATCGGCGGCGCCGTCAACGCAGGCGGCCTGCTCCTGGTCCGCGCGACCGCGGTCGGAGCCGACACCCAACTGGCACGCATCACCCGCCTGGTGACCGATGCCCAGGCCGGCAAGGCACGCGCTCAGCGCCTCGCCGACAAAGTCGCCGGCGTCTTCGTACCGGTGGTGCTCACCCTGGCCGTCACGGTGCTCGGGTTCTGGCTCGGCGCCGGCGCCGACCCGCAGGCCGCGGTCACCGCGTGCGTGGCCGTCCTGGTCGTGGCCTGCCCGTGCGCGCTGGGACTGGCGACCCCCACCGCACTGATGGCGGCGACCGGCCGGGGTGCCCAACTGGGCGTCCTGGTCAGCGGCCCGCAGGCGCTGGAAGGGCTCCAGCACATCGACGCCGTGGTGCTCGACAAGACCGGCACCCTCACGTCCGGGCACATGAGCGTCGCCCGGGTCACCGCCGTACCGGGCGGCCTGGGCGAGGACGAGGTGATGCGGCTGGCGGGCGCGGTCGAGCAGGGCTCGGAGCATCCGCTGGGACGCGCCCTCACCGCCTACGCCCGGCGATCTTCCGGCCATGAGGCGGTCCCGGACGTGACCGGCTTCGCCGCGCTGCCGGGACGCGGCGTGCGCGGTCACGTGGAGGGCCGGCTCGTGGAGGTACTGGCCCCGGACGACACGCTGCCCGCACCCCTGGCCGAGGCGCTCCTGCCCGCCGACACGGCCGCCCGCACACCGGTCATGGTCCGCGTCGACGGCACGGTCGAAGCGCTGATCGAGGTCGGGGACGTGCTGCGGCCGGGCAGCTACCGGGCTGTGGACCGGCTCAAACGCCTGGGCGTACGGCCGGTGCTCGCCACCGGCGACCGCGAGGCACCCGCCCGAGCCGTCGCGGCCGACCTCCGTATCGAGGACGTGCACGCGCGCCGCACCCCCGAGGACAAGGCCGACCTCGTCCGTGAGCTGCGGGAACAGGGTTACCGGGTCGCCGTCGTCGGCGACGGGGTCAACGACGCGGCGGCCCTGGCCGGCGCCGACCTCGGCATCGCCATGGGCAGCGGCACCGACGTGGCGATCGGCGCCGCCGACGTCACCCTGGTACGCGGCGACATCGAGGCGCTCGCGGACGCCGTCCGCCTCTCCCGCACCACGCTGGCCACGATCCGCGCCAACCTGCTGTGGGCCTTCGGCTACAACGTCGTGACCATCCCCCTGGCCATGGTCGGCCTGCTCAACCCGATGCTCGCCGCCGCCGCGATGTCCGCCAGCTCCCTGCTCGTGGTCGGCAACAGCCTGCGGCTGCGCGCCTGGCAGCCATCACCGACGGGACGACGAACCGCGCCCGCTTCCGGCCGGAGGCCACGGTGACGGCCGCCGCCGACACCGCGCGGGCCGGCGACCCGCTTCTCGTACCCGACTCCGGCAGGAAGCCCGCCCGATGACACCACGCACCTGGATCCCCACCCGCCGTCGCCTCGCGGACACCGCGCCGGCCGCCCTCGCGCCGGTCTGCGCCTGCGTCCTGGCCCTGGGTGGCCTCGCCGTCTGGAGCGCGACGGGCCACGCGGGCAGCCCCGCGCGCATCAGCGTCACCGACGCGCGGATGTACCTTCCCGGCGCGGGAGTGCCGGAGACGGCCGCGTTCTTCCGGATCGCCAACACCGGCGGGTCTGCCGACCGTCTGATCTCGGTGACGTCCTCGGCGGTCAACGGGGACATCTCCCTGAGCAGGCATCGGATGACCGCGGGCGGAGCGGCCTATCGGCAGGTCGCGGACTCCCTGACCGTCCCGACGGGCGGCACCCTCGACATGTCCCCGCTCACCAGCGACGTGACCGTTCCGGCCACGCCGCTCCGGCGGGCCGGCGACCTGGTTCCCTTCACTCTTCACTTCGAACGCAGCGGGCCGGTCGATGCTCTCGCCACGGTGGTCCGCCCCGGGACGGAGTGAGGGAAGGGACGGACCGCAGCAGCCACACCCGCACCGCAGGACACCGGAACGACCCCTGTGTCAGGCGTGCGCAGCCGATTCGGCGGGGAGCTCCGTGGGGCGACGGGACCGGGGCTGGGGGCCTGCTGCCCGGAGCCGCCGTTCCAGGGGGTGTTCCACCCAGTGGTAGGCACAGCCTGCCAGGGCCTGGCTGACTGCGATCACCGCGAGCCAGACGAGGGCGGTGGCGAGGAGGCCCTCCGGGCGACCGTGGAGGCCGAGCCATGTCCGGATGACGATCTCGTGGACGAGGTACCAGGCGAAGGACCAGTGGCCGAGGCGTACGGACCACCGGCCGGCCAGCCCGGTGCGGCGGCCGTCGAGGTCGGCTCGGGCGGCTGCGGCGACGAGCAGCGCGAAGACAGGGGCGGACAGCAGCTGCGAGGCGTGCAGGGGGCCGTACCAGAGCGCATCGGGTGCGCACCACGACCAGGGAATCAATGCCAGGTGCCAGGCGGCGGCGAGCGCCACCGCGGTCCACAGGCCGACGGGGGGCCTCCACCCGCGGGCCACCGCGAGGCCGGCGGCGACTCCGAGCACGAACTGGAGCATGCGCGTCAGGGGCAGGTAGTCGACCAGCCACACCCGCGTGGGCACATCGGTGACCAGGGCGCCGCTCAGCCAGACCGCGACCACGCCGGCGCAGGACAGCGCCCAGATCCAGCGTCGGCCGCGTGCCGAGTGGAAGGCAGGGAGGGCCATCAGCAGCGGGAAGACGAGGTAGAACCACGCCTCGTCACTGAGGGACCAGGCCGCGGGGTTGGCGCCCTTGAGGATCACGGTCTGGGGGATCCAGGCGTGTACGAGGAACAGGTTCGCGATCACGGCTTTCGCGGACACCGCCTTGCCCAGCCAGAGCCACACTCCGACGGACGCCGCGCTCGTGACCACCATCAGCGGCCAGATCCGGGCGAAGCGCCGCCACAGGAACACCTTCGCCGGAACCGTCGCCCCGTCGTAGGTCCAGGCCAGGACGAACCCGGACAGCACGAAGAAGAAGGTGACCCCGCTACGGCCGTACCAGACGGCCTGGCTGAGCCCTGGTATCTCCCCGACCTGACGGGACAGGTGGTACAGGACCACCAGCAGAGCCGCCCAGAAACGAAGCCCCGTCAAGGACGGGAGCCGGTCCCGACCGGACAAGGATGCCCGGGCCCGGGGGCGGGAGTGAATCGCGTGTCTCATCCCGCGATTATCAGCGCTGTGACAGGGACACGGCCAAGGAGGCCCCGAGGACGTCTCCGCCTTGTGGTGCTGCCCTGCCAGTGGGTCGTCGAACGCAGCGTTGTGCGGATGACGGCACGTCATGTCCGGGACGGCGAACGGCTCGTCCAGCACTCCGAGACCCTGGTCACTTGGGTGGCCACCATCACCTCCTGACCCGTCCCGGCCCGGAAAGATGCCACCACGAGTCGGCCGGGGAAACCGGCGCGGGCTGGGCTGACGCCGTAAGTGAAGGTGGACTTCCGCAGATGGTCCCTTGTGTCCGTTCGGAGAGCCGCCATACGCTGCCGCCTGTTCGTGTTCGACGAGGGAAGCAGGGAGGTGGGGTCGATGCGCGCGCTCCAGGCCACCGTGCGCAGCGTCCGGGTCTCCCTCACGCCCCGGGCCGTGGCCTGACCTCATCCTGTCCGCCCTCGCCGGGAGCGTGAGCTCGCGGGGCGTCCCCACGAAATATCTCCCTGAAACGGATCTTCATCGATCATGAGCAGCATGTGGATCACACGCGCCGAGACCACCGCCGACATCCCTGCCATCCGCGAAATCGACCTCGCCGCCTTTCCCACCACGCTCGAGGCCGACCTCGTCGACGCCCTGCGCGCCGACCCCACCGCGTGGATCGACGGTCTGTCCCTCATCGCCGCAGACGATGACGGAAACCCGGTCGGCCACGCGCTGCTGACTCGCTGCCACATCGGCGACACCCCGGCTCTGTGCCTGGGGCCGGTCGCCGTACGGCCCGAGCAGCACAAGAGTGGCGCCGGCTCCGCGGCCGTCCTGGCCGCCCTGACAGCGGCCGAGGACATGGGCGAGCACCACGTCGTCGTCCTGGGGCACCCGACCTACTACCCACGGTTCGGCTTCGGCCGCGCCTCCGCCCACGGCATCGGCGTGACCATCGACGTCCCGGACGAGGCCCTGATGGCGCTCACCCTTGACGCCGACCACCCGCTGCCCAGTGGAACCGTCCGCTACGCCGCTCCCTTCGGTATCTGATCCAGGCTTCCTTCTTGTCGGCAGGCGGGTGGCTGCCCGGCTCACGGTGTGGGGATGCCGCCCGGCTTCCTGAGCGGGCGTCCGAACCGGACCGGGACCCCGGGCGAGTACAGCACGCTCACGGGCTCCTCGGTCGGCGTGGGCAGGCCCGCGGAGGCCACAAGGTTCTCGTCGCAGTGGAGGAGCTCGGCGCGGTGCAGGGGCCAGCGGGGGTGAGTGTTCGGGAGGTACAGCGAGTGCCCGAAGAACAAGCCGTGCAATCCCCAGCGGGCCGTCAGGAAGTGTTCGAGCTCGGACGGCTCCTCGACCAGGCCGCCGACCCGTACAGCCACATTGCTGTGCGCGCCCCGAGGACCGGGCCGGCGCCGCCGGCTGGTGTACGTGATGGTGTCGTCCTGCCGGCGGACTTCCATTCTCGACCAGACGTAGGGAAGGCGGAAAGCCGCCCGGCCGACGGCCACAGGGAGCAACCGGGAGGCGTCGAGCGAGCGGAAGACCACCCCGCGTCGGCCGTGGGCGTCCACCGAGTACAAGCGGACGTTGGTCTCCGGGAAGGAACCGAGATAGGGAATGCCGGGGAGACCGAACCATCCCACGCGGTGCATCCGGAAGGCGACGAGCCCGATGTACGTGACGCCGTTCCATGTGTCCGGCTGCGTACCGGCGGGCAACAGCGGGGCCACGGTGTCGGGGTCGGCAGCCCAGTGGAGGAAAGCCAGATCGAGCCAGGACTGGGTGAGCAAGGGACGGCCTGCCGCACGAGGCGGGTCTGCCGTTATGGGATCGGGGAAGGTGTCCAGAGGCAACGACATCGCGTCAGTGTGTCAGAGCGCGCCGCGGACAGGGCCGACAGGGGCCTGAAGGGCGGAGTATCCACGGAGGAATCAGATGACGTCGGCCCGCCGCCGGGGCCGTTCTCGCGTGGGCCGCACGGGGTCGGGCCCTGGATGGCATGGTGACATGATCCGGCCGGTCCGTCGGCCGCCGGGCAGGGCGGGCCCGTCGACCCGCCGGGTGGCCGTCGGCTCGCGCCCGGCAGCGCGTCGAGGGCTCCCCTACCCCTCGGACCGGACCTTGTCCGCCTGCATTCCCTTCTGGCCCTGGACGGCTTCGAAGGAGACCTTCTCTCCTTCCCTCAGGGACTTGAAGCCGTTTCCTTCGACCGCGCGGAAATGCACGAACAGGTCGGGACCGGACTCCGGGGTGATGAAGCCGTAGCCCTTCTCGTCGTTGAACCACTTCACGGTGCCGTTCTGCCGTTCGGCCATGCCTTCTCCTGATCGCATTCGGGGCGCGTTAACCATGTAATCCTTTCACGCAGCGCGTCCGAACAAACACAAAGGGTGACAAGGCTCCCCTGCTCGTCGCCGCCGAGCCCGGTCCGTGCCGCGGACGAGCTACTACCGCGGGCGGGCCCACTGGCGCGGTGAAGAGCCCATGGGCCGACGACGGTGCCCGAGGGTGGTGGAGCGGTGGCCTTCGCCGCCAGCTCGGCGGTCAAACCACTTGTGACGCGCCCGCATGCCGCTAGCATGTTCGAACTCGCGACGATCGCCCCTCACTTGTTCTCACCGGAAATCCGCGGCGCTCGGCGCAACACTTGTCCCTTTCCCTCCATTCCACCGATGAGTCAGACAATTGCAGACCACACCACCACGAATACCTTTGCACGGTCATGCCACATGGCGTCAGCCACGAACGATGCTGTGGGCTGCGGCCGGGGTGGCGACCCTCGGATTCCTCGTCGCGCTGGAATTCGCGGCGCGCGGCTTCGGCGAGCCGGGGCCGATCACCACGGAGATAGAGGAGCTGATATTCGCCCCCCATTCGGGGCCTCTGCTGTACGCCGGTCTGGCGTTGACGATGGTGGTGCTCACCTGGCGCCAACGGCTCATCGCCGCGGGGGCCGCGATCGGCATCGACATCGTCTTCTGTCTGGTGCGCTGGGCGGTCGGCGCCGACTTGAATTTCGGCAACGGGGCGCTGTGGGTGGTCGTGGGCTGTGCGGTCCTCGCGCTCACGCGCCGCACCGGCGCGGAACGTGCGCTGCTGCTCAAGGGCGTCGGTCTCGGCCTGTTGCTGGTGATGGGCCACAAGACGGGCGACACCTGGCTGCTGATCACGTCGGAGACCCGCCCGACGGTGCTCGACCCGTACGTCGTCACCGCCGATCACGCGCTGGGCGATCCCTCGTGGCTGTTCGGCCGGATCGTCGAGGCAACCGATCCCGTCAGTACCCTCGTTCTCGGCCTGGTCTACGGCCAACTCCCGCTGGCAGCCGCGCTCATCGGGCTGTACCAGCTGCGTCACGTGGCGGCCCAGCGGCGGTTCCCGCGCCACCATCTGGTGCGCACCTTCGTGGTCATCGGCCTGCTCGGGCCCGCCATCTACATGATCTTCCCGGTCGTCGGGCCGATCTTCGCCTACGGCGCCGAAGGCGGAACGTGGGCGGCGGCCGACGTGTGGCCCCAGTCGTTGCCGGTGGTCGGCGCCCCGCACCCGATACCGTTCGACGAGATCACGCCGCGCAACTGCATGCCGAGCCTGCACACCGCGTGGGCCGTCACGCTCCTCATCCACTCCCGCGAGGGCTCACGGCTCATGCGATACGTAGGCGTGTTCTGGTTGGTCGCCACCCTCTGCGCGACGCTGGGCTTCGGCTATCACTACGGCGTGGACCTCGTCGCCGGTGTGGTGTTCGCCCTCACCATCGAGGCCGCCATGCGCTGCGCGGCGCGCGGGTGGGACCGGTCGGGCACATGGCTGGTCGTCCATGGCACGGCGGTCTTCACGGTGCTGTTGGTGTCGTACCGCTACCTGCCGCAGCAGATGGCCGCGCATCCGTGGCTGTTCGGCCCTCTTCTCCTTTTGATGATGGCCTCCGTGATCCTTCATTACGTACGCACCACCGGCCGGTGGCAGTCGAGGACCGCACCGGAGCGGCAGCCGCAAGCACAGCCCGCCGACCCGGAACCGGAACCCGAACCCGCCTGAGAGGGGGCCGGCACGCACCGCCGTCGTCCTGTCGGCCGACGACGGTGCGTGCCGGTGACCTCGGCGAAGGCGTGCCCCCCGCCGTGCGCTTTCCCTCACGCCGATGACGACCGCCCATGGGCGCCCCGTCCCACATGGTGACCCGTATCCGTTCCGGCCGCGAGCTGACGAATTCCAGGAACAACCGGCAGGTCGACGCGATAAGCTAATGCAGATTGTGCAAGCGGTTTGCAGAATGAGGAGGGTCATGGCTACTCGGGCGACCGACGCCGGGACGAACCAGAGCGTCGAACGAGCGGTCTCGGTGCTGCGCGCACTCGACTCCGGCCGCGCCGAACTACGCGTCTCCGACGTCGCCGAACTCACCGGGCTGGGCTCCTCCACCACCTCCCGGCTCCTGTCCACCCTCGAGCGCCTCGACATGGTCGAACGCGACCCCGTCAGCAGCCTCTACCGCCTCAGCCTCGGCATCCTCCCGCTCGCCGCCACCGCCACCAATCGCCACCCCGTCCACCGCGCGGCCCGCATGGTCCTCCAAGACCTCGCCACCCGCACCGGACTCGGGGCCAATGTCGCCGTCCGCCGCGACACCGAGCTGATGTTCCTGTGCAATTTCGAGGGGGCCCGCGCCCCCAAGTCGTACACGCAGGCCGGACACACCGCCCCACTGCACGCCACCAGCATCGGCAAATGCCTCCTCACCGGCCTCACACCCAAGGAGCGCCGCACGCTGCTTCCCGAACCGCTCGCGGCGCACACCGACTACACGACCACCAGCCACGACCTCCTCGACACCGAGATCGACACCGTCCGCCGCACCGGCTACGCCATCGAAGCCG
Organism: Streptomyces sp. NPDC047982; assembly: GCF_043204165.1. Classification (NCBI taxonomy): domain Bacteria; kingdom Bacillati; phylum Actinomycetota; class Actinomycetes; order Kitasatosporales; family Streptomycetaceae; genus Streptomyces; species Streptomyces sp. NPDC047982. The sequence continues at coordinate 42,797 of NZ_JBIDBS010000022.1, forward strand.
AGGAACGCGCCCTGGGCCGCGCTTCCCTCGCCGCACCCGTCCGCGACGCCTCGGGGGACGTGGTCGCCGCGATCTCCCTGTGGGGCCCCGCCTCCCTCCTCGGCAACCACGCCGAAGCCGAGGGGCAGCGCCTCGCCCTCGCCCGCGAGGTCATCGAAGCCGCCGACGCGATCAGCCAAGCACTCGGCGCCCTGTGAATCGCGCCGTTTGAATCGCACGGCGAAGGGGCCCGGTGAAGGTCCAACGACCTTCACCGGGCCCCTTGGCCGTGCGGCTATGCGCCGTACGCCTTGAACGCGATCACGTGCGCGTGCCGCGCCCCGTGCGTCGCGTCCACCAGGAGCCGCAGCGCGTCGGTGCGCACGGGCCCCCCGTCCGCGCCGTTCAGCTCGTGCACGCGGTGGCGGCGGCGGTTGCCGGTCACGGTCAGCAGCGTGCGCCAGCTTCCGTCGGCCTCGCGGCTCTGGATGCGGTAGTCGCGGACCAGTTCCGGCATGACCTCGAACGGGGTGCGGTGACGATGCAGGTTGTTGAGGTACTCGTCGACGTCGTCGTCGAACACCACGCGCGTTTGGGTGAGTGGCTGCTCCTCGTCCCAGTCGAGACGCAGCCACTCCGAGGCCCGGTCCGGGTCGGGCAGCGGCTGGGACGACCACATCTGCGGGCCGCCGTAGGCGCGTTGGAATCCGCCGACGGCCCGCTCGGGCAGGAACGCGGCGGTGTCCGGGGTCGCACGGAAGCCGAAGGTCCGGCGGCGCAGGCCGCGGGCCTGCCACTCCAGGACCAACTGGCCCTCCTCCTCCGGGATGTCGTGGTCGACGGCCGCGTCTCCCTCGACCCTGCTGCGCAGAGCGAGGACACCGTCGGTGCGCTCGGGGACGAGGACCAGCGCCGCGCCCGGACAGGCGCGCACGATCAGGACGACGTTCTGCGGGGTGTCCGGGCGGTGGTCGAGGCGGGCCGTGACCCAGTGCGGGCCGTCGGCCGGCACGGTCACCGTGGTGGTGAGCAGATGGTCGACGGGGACCGCGTTCTCCGGGCGGCCGGTGCTCCACAGTTCCACGGTGATTTCGCTCGGCCGCTCGCCGGGGGCCCCGTGGACGAGCAGATCGACCGTCTCGAGTGCGGGGTCCACCGGCAGCAGCAGCGCGAGGTCGCGGGTGAGCGGGTACGGCTCACCGGGCGCGGCCGGCGAAGGCTCGGCGGCCAGCCGGCTCAGGTGCGAGGAGGCGCTGACGCGGGCCGTGAGCGCCAGGTTGTCGGGGTCGTCGTCGTACAGGCCGATGACCGAGGCGTCCTGCCGCAGCAGGGTGCGGCGCACCAGTTCGGGGCGCTCTGTGGCGAGGTCGCGCGGGCTGAGGCCCTCGGCGACGCACAGCGCGGCGGCCGTGCCCGCGGCCTCACCGAGCGTGGCGCAGGTGGCCATGACGCGGGTGGCGCCGAAGGCGACGTGGGTGGCGGAGATGTTGCGCCCGGCGAACAGGAGGTTCGTGACGTTCGCCGAGTACAGGGAACGCAGCGGGATGTGGAAGATGCCGTCCGCGTAGCGCTGGCGGGCGCCGGGCTCGTCGGCGTACATGCCCTGCACCGGGTGGAGGTCGACGGACCAGCCGCCGAAGGCGACGCGGTCGGCGAACTGTCGCTGCTCGAGGATGTCCTGCTGGGTCAGCATGTGGTCGCCGATGAAGCGGCGGTACTCGCGCTTGCCGGGGAGGCTGCCGACCCACTCCAGCGTCAGGTTGTCGGCGTCCGGGAACTCGCCGGAGTTCTTGATGTGGTCCCAGATGCCCATGATCACGGCCTGGAGCTCGTCGCGGATGCGCTCGTTGTCGTGGACGGTGTCGAGCTCGCCGCCCCACTCGATCCACCAGTAGTCGCAGCCGTTGTCGCCGCTGCGCAGCACGCGGTTGCGCAGGATGGGCGTGGTGGCGAGGTCGCGGGCGCCGGCGGGCGGCACGAACTTCACCGGCCGGCCCATGTCCTTGGTGTGGAACAGGATCGTCGACCCGAGCAGGGCCTCGTCCTCCTCCTCGGGCGCCCAGGGCTCGCCGAACTCCGAGCGCGCCTCGCGACCGATGCGGTAGCGGGCGCCGGCGAGGTGGCCGAGCAGGCCGTCGCCGGTGCAGTCGAGGAACTGTCGTGCGTGGAAAGTGATGCGCCGTTCGGAGCCCATCATCCAGCCGGTGCAGGAGTGCACCTCGCGTGCGTCGTCCGGGCCGCTCGCGTCGACCTCCCGTACGTCGGTGTTGAGGTACAGGTCGATGCCCGGTTCGGCCCGGACGGCGTCGAGGACCACTTGGTCCCAGTAGTACGGGTTCCCCTCGGGGTTGCGGTACTGGTTCTCGGTGTACAGCTCGCCCATGATGCCGGTCTCGCGGGCCCAGCGGTGCACGCCGTGGGCGGTGGCGCCGCAGACCCAGACGCGGATCTCACTGCTGGCGTTGCCGCCCAGGACGGGCCGGTTGTTGACCAGGGCGACGCGCCGGCCGAGCCGGGCCGCGGCGATGGCCGCGCAGGTCCCCGCCAGGCCACCGCCGATGACGGCGATGTCGTAATGGACCTCTTCTTCCCGCACGGTGCGGCCTCCTTGGTGTGAAGCTCGGACACTCTCCGCCGCAGCGGAGCCGCCATGAACGTACATCACATGCATATTGTGCAACCACTGTTCAGTCAGTGGGATGTACTGTAAGTTTCCGCGCAACCGATCACACCGTCGGCGTGAGCCGACAATCAAGCTCGCGGCAGGTACGGCGACTTCATCGGCCCGACGGAACCGACAGTTCAACGACCAAAAGGGTTGACGTCGTCGCACGATATGGAGAACGATCCCGCATGCTGCAACTTGCGTTCAATGGAGCATGCATGGCATTCACACAGGGCCTCGGTCGAAGCAGGGGACGGGGCGGCCCACCGCTCGCGCCCGGCCGCGTCGCCTCCGCCTGCCGACGCACGGCCTCCCGTGCCACGCCCCGCACCACCGCTCCCGCACCGTTCGAGAGGACACACCCATGAGTACGGCCGCGCCTCCCCGAAAGGCCGCTCCACGCCCTGAGCGGACCGGCGGACGGCTCTCCAACGGCGCATTCGCACTGCTGCTGACCGCACCGGGGCTCGCCCTGTTCGCGACGATCATCATCTACCCGCTGCTGTCGGCGCTGTTCACCGGCTTCTTCAAGCAGGACCTTCGGCTTCCGGGCCGGGAGTTCGTCGGCCTGGACAACTTCACCTACTGGCTGGACGGCGACTTCCTCACGATCCTGAAGCAGACGCTGGTCTTCACCGTCGGTGCGACGATCGTCCCCTTCGTGATCGGCTTCGCGCTCGCGCTCGCGCTGAACTCGGGGCTGAAGGGCAGCGGCTTCCTGCGCGGCCTGTTCCTGTTCCCGTGGGTGATCCCGGGCGTGGTGGTCTCCTTCCTGTGGATGTGGATCTTCAACGCGAACTACGGCGTGCTGAACGGCATCCTCATGAAGGCCGGGTTCATCGAGGAGTCGGTCTCCTGGCTCGGCCAGCCCGGCACCGCCATGCTCGCCGTCATCGTCACCAAGACCTGGGCGAGCTTCCCCTGGATGATGGTGATGCTCCTGGCCGGTCTGCAGACCGTGCCCAAGGAACTGCACGAGGCGGCCTCGATGGACGGGGCGGGCTCGATCCGGCGCTTCTTCGCCGTCACCTGGCCGCAGGTCCGCGGTGTCGCCTCGATCGTGCTGCTCCTGGAGTTCATCTGGAACTTCCAGCACTTCGACACCATCTACGTGCTCACCGGCGGCGGCCCGGCCGGCACCACCGAAACCTTCGCGACCGCCGTGTACCAGACCGCCTTCAAGGGCTTCGACATCGGCCGGGCGACCGCGCTGGGCGGTCTGTGGATGCTGCTCCTGCTCGCCCTGGTCGCCGTCTACCTCAGGATCACCGAGCGGAAGGGCGACGCCCGATGACCTCCACGACCTCCACCACGCTGTCCGGCACCGACCGGACGAGGCCGGTCGGCACGTCCGCCGGGCGCACCTCGCGTCGCCGGATCCGCAAGGACCTGCTCCGCTCGCGGATCGCCGCCTGGACCGCGGTAGTGGTGATCGGCGCCTTCGGCATCCTGCCGGTCTACTGGCTGCTGGCCACCGCCCTGAGCAGCCCCGAGCAGACCTTCCAGTTCCCGCCGAAGCTGATACCCACCGAGATCACCTTCGGCAACTTCACGGCCCTCGCCGAGAACGACCAGCTGATCAAGTACCTCGTCAACTCCCTCGTCGTGGCCTCGATCACCGCCGTCCTGAGCGTGGTCGTCGCCACGTACATGGGCTACTCGTTCTCCAAGTTCCGCTACCGCGGGCGGCGTTCGCTGATGCACATGGTGCTGGCCTCCCAGATGTTCCCCCAGGCGGTCCTGCTGGTGACGCTGTACGCCGTGTTCTCCGGCTTCGGCCTGCTGAACACGTACACCGCCCTGGTGCTGTCCTTCACCACGTTCACGATGCCGCTGTGCGTCTGGATGCTGAAGGGCATCTTCGACACCATCCCGGACGCCCTGCTGGAGGCGGCGTCCATCGACGGCGCGTCCCGGTGGCGGACGCTGCACTCCATCGTGGCGCCGCTGGCCGCGCCCGGCATGATCGCCGCCGGCCTGTTCGCCTTCGTCCGCGGCTGGAACGACTTCATCTTCGCGGTGACGCTGGCCGACAAGGAGAAGCAGACCCTTCCGCCCGGTCTCGTCTCCACCTACATCGGCGAGTTCCAGACCGCCTGGCCCGAGCTGATGGCGGCCTCGCTCATCGTGTCCGTCCCGGTGGTCATCGCCTTCATGTTCCTGCAGCGCTACCTCGTCGGCGGCATGACCGCCGGCTCGGTCAAGAGCTGAGCCCGCGCGGTCCGCCCGCCCCTTCCCTCACGCAGATCCCCTTCCGCCCACTCCCCCATGGAGACACCATGACCACCTCTGGCATCAGCCGACGCGGCGCGCTGCGCATGTTCGGCATCGGCGCGCTCGGTGTGGCCGGCGCCGGCGTGCTGGGCGCCTGCGCACCGTCCGGCGCCGGCACCTCCTCCAACGGAGGCGACACGAAGTCCAAGGACTTCGACTTCACCTCCTGGTCGCTCAACGAGGAGGCCGCCAAGCCTGCGATCGAGAAGATCATCAAGGCGTGGGAGAAGGCCGAGAACTCCAAGATCCGCGCGGTCTCGTACCCGTACAACGAGTACCTGAGCCAGCTCACCCTCAAGCTCGGCGGCGGGGAGACGACCGGCGCGGTGCACCTCGACATCGCCTGGCTCGCCGCCGTGGCGCAGATGGGCAAGCTCGCCGACCTCGGTTCCGTGGCCCTGAAGGGCGGCTACACGAACGTGGCGTTGCGCAGCGGCAGGTACGACGGCAAGCAGTACGGCCTGCCGTGGAACACCGGTTCGATCGGCGTGATCGCCAACTCCAAGCTCCTGGCGAAGGCGGGCATCAAGAAGCACCCCACCACCGTCGAGGAGTTCGAGGACACGCTGCGGGAACTGAAGGGGCTCGGCGGCGGCATCGTGCCCTACGCCGCGGCCACCAAGGTCGCGCAGCTCAAGGACATCTTCCCGTGGATGCAGACCTTCGGCTGCTCGCTCCTGGAGGGCGACAAGGTGACCATCGGCGACGACGCCTCCGTCGACGCGGTCACCTGGTACAAGAAGCTGCACGACGCGAAGCTGATCGCCGCGGACGTGGACCGCTTCGACGCGCGCGCCCTGTTCGGGCAGGGCAAGGCCGCCTTCTACGACGACGCCATCATCGGCAAGGGCGTGACCGCGGCCCAGTCCAAGGACAAGACGCTGGCCGACGCGATGCAGCCGATGCAGCGCCCGGTGCTGCGCGCCGGTGACAAGCCGCAGGCTCTGCTGTGGGGCGGTGTGATCGCGATCGTCAAGGGCAAGGGGCAGGACGCGGCATCGCAGTTCGCGCTGCACGCCACCTCCGACCGCGCCACCACCACCGAATACTTCGCCGCCCGCGCCCTGCCGCCGTCCACCACTGCGGGCCTGGCGGACCCGAAGGTCGCGCAGGACACCTTCACCACCGAGTGGACCGAGAAGATCACCGACACGGCGACGAGCAGCCCGTTCTGGCAGTTCGCGCAGAACGCCCAGATCGAGGAGGCCGTGGCCAAGCAGGTCCAGGCCGTCCTGGTCGGCAAGGCGAAGCCGAAGGACGCGATGAAGAAGGCCGGCGAGGAGGTCACCGCCCTCATCAAGCGCTGAGTCGGCGCGTCGGGCGCCGAGTCCGCGCAAGGCGGTTCAGGGTCCGGTGGAGATCGAACGACCTTCACCGGACCCTTCGTCATGCCGCACACCGCTTCCCCCATACGTATCTCAGATCCGCATTGCGCAATCTCTGTTCATGATCTGGGATCTGTTGTAAGTTCCGGGCGCAGCGGAGGGGTGGACCGCCCCATGGGGCCACCCCCTTTCGCCTCACCGACACGCCCGCGAAGGAGTTCACCTTGCGACGTCCCACGGCACGCGCGTACGCCGCCTCGGCCGCGGCCCTGACCGCCCTGCTCACGCTCGTCCCGGCCGCCCGGGCCGACAGCACGGCCCCCACGGCAGCGGCGGCGACGGTGATCGAGAAGGTCCCGTACGCGATGGACTCGTCGAACCAGGCCGCGTGGTGGACGCCGGTCGCCACGTACAAGGGGCGCGGCCAGTACACGTACTTCGCCTTCAACGAGCCCGGCTCGACGGCCGCCACGCACCGCCCGGCCATCGCGCGGCGCGACCCGGACGGGGTCTGGAGCCGTCTGCCGCTGCTCGACCAGAGCGGGCAGCAGGCCGAGTTCGCCGACGACAACGGCCACAACCAGCCGTCCGTCGCGCGCGACGGCAGCGGCCGTCTGCACGTGTTCGCCTCCATGCACGCCGATGCCTGGCGCTACTTCCGCACCGAGGCCCCCGGCGGTGACGTCACGGACCACGCGGCCGAGCTGCCCGACCAGGGCGTGGGCATCACCTACCCGATCGTGACCACCGCGCCCAACGGCGATCTGTACCTGGCCGCCCGCGTCGGTGCCGGCGCCGACCAGCGTCCCGGCAAGCTGTACCGCTGGGACAACGCCGCCGCACGCTGGAGCGTGGTCGCCACCTTCGCCGGCGCGCTGAACCGCTCCGTGTACCCCGACGACCTGATGGTGGACGCCGCGGGGCGCGTGCACCTCCTGTACGAGTGGGCCAAGGCCCCGGCGACCGGGTTCCGGCACCAGCTCTCCTACCTGCGCCACGACCCGTCGACCGGCGCCTTCGCGGACAGCGCGGGCGCGGTCGTCACCACCCCGGTGACGCCCGCCACGTCCGACGTGATCCAGGACCTCACCGCGGGCGAGGAATGGAGCATCGACAACGCCTACACGGGTCCGGCGGTGCAGAGCGCCAAGCTCACCCTCGACGGCTCCACCCCGAAGGTCGCCTACCGCTACCGCTCGGCCGACAGCGGCGGCGACTTCCGCGTGTACTACGCGTATCCGAGCGGCGGCGGCTGGGTCCGCCAGACCGTGTACGCCGGGGGCCAGACCGCCGCGGCCCTCGGCATCACCTGGGACCAGACGGACGCCGGGCGTGTCTACTACGTGACCGGCTCCGGCACCGACCGCGTCTTCGCCGCGACCGGGTCGGGCGGCACGTGGACCTCGCAGTCCGCCGCGCCCGGCGTGAGCGCGGACCGGCTCGCGGTGCGGCGGGACTCGGACGGGAACGACGTGCTGTACCTGCCGGATGTCGCGCACAACTCGCTCTACTACGGGCGTCGTTGAGGCCCTGCGCCGCCCGGACCCCCGGCGGCGGGCGACGACCGGGGCGTTGTCCGAGGTGGCGGTTACGGTCCCGGCCATGCGTCGTGAAGAACAGTTGGACGAGCTGGCGGGACTGGGTTTGCCGCTCGCGGCCGGCCGGACCGTGGACGAGTTGCTGTGCTCGTGGCCGCGTGAGGCGTACGAGCGCAAGCCGTTCGACCTGGTGCTGTTCGCGCTGGGCTGCGCGGTCGAGGCTGAGCTGTAGGGGCGGTGGTTCTGCGACCGGGCGTGGCACTTCGACACCGAGTGCGTGCGCGGCCAGGGCTCGTACGTGGCGATCGCCCGGCAGCTGTGCCGGGCCTCGGGTCCTGCCCCGCCCCGGTCCGTATCGGGAGCGGGGCGGGGCGGGAGCATGCCGCGGTTCAGAACTTCCAGGCGGGGTCGTTCGCGATCTTCAGCATCGCGGCGGTGTCCAGCTGCGGCTGTGACCGCGCGTCGCGCCGCTTCGCGTCCGGTCGGTCGCCCCACTGCTGGAGGGTCACCGTCCGGCCGTCCTTGCGCAGAACCCGGACGTACCAGGACGGCTGTCCGTCCTGGGGGAACCGCAGCGTCACGGCCTCCGCCCGTGCGCCGTCGGGGAGTTCGACCACCTGGCAGTCGCTCTTCGGGGCGGTGTCGCGCGGAGCCGGTGCGCCCGGACGGGGTGCGATCTTCGGCATCTCGATGGTCGCGCAGAGCGGCACCTGCGGGGCCTTGGCCGTGTATTCGGCTCCGCCGACGAACTCCACCGGGCCGGTGCCACCGTCCCACTGCACGCGGTAGGTCCGGCCGGGGAAGTCTCCCTCCTGGACGGTCGTCTTCCCCGGCGGGAGCAGCTCGACCAGGGTGCCGGCGAGCCGCTTGCTGCTCCACCGGGTCGTGTGCTCGGTTCCCGACCCGAAGGAGTCGGGCCGCACGGTCTGCGGCGCCGCGCTGTCGGCCGCGGCGGGCACCAGCGGGCCGACGAGCGGGTCGGCCGCGGCCGACGGGGTCGTGCCCGCGTCCACGCCTGGCGTGACCAGGGCCAGGGCGGCCACGGCCGCCCCCGCGGTCAGACCGGCTCCGGCGAGTGCTCCGCGGCGGCGGAATCGGCTCCGCCGTCCGGCCGTGACCACCGTGTCCACGCTGGTCCGCAGGGGCGGCTCGTCATGAAGACCGGCCTCCAGAAGGGTCTTGACATCGTGGTTGTTCATCGCAGTGCGGCCTTCCTTCGGGTGGAATCGGCTGGAGGGGCGAACACTCCGAACGTGTCGGCGTCCGCGTCGTCCCCCAGGAGGGAACGCAGGCGGTCCAGTGCCCGCGCGGTGTGGCTCTTGACGGTGCCGGTGGAGCAGCCCATGGCCGCGGCGGTCGCGGCGATGTCCAGGTCGGCCCAGTAGCGCAGCACCACCACCGCCCGCTGCCGCGGCGGCAGGACGGCCAGCGCGGCGCGCACCTGAAGTCCCAGCGCCGGGTCCGCGCAGGGCTCGGCGCGGTCGGGCAGTACGCAGGAGGGCTGTTCACGACGCCAGCGCCGCCGCATGTGGTCGACGCAGGCCCGGGTCAGTACGCGGTGGGCGTACGCCTCCAGGTTGCGTATCTGGCGCCGCCGCCCCCACACGGAATACAACTTCGCCAGTGCCGTCTGCGTGATGTCCTCGGCGTGGTGCCAGTCACCGCACATCAGGTAGGCGGTGCGGCGCAGGTGCACCAGCCGCTCCTGGGCGAAGCCGCGGAATTCCTCCAGGTCACCGGTACGCAATGCGTGCCTCCGTTCGTCTCTGACCCCTTCGACGGAGCGGACCGGGCGCGGGGATGTCACGGGCCGTGAGATCTTTCCGGATTATTTTCTGACGCCTCGTGACATCCCCGCGCCCCGGCCGCTCCGTCGTTCCTGGCGAGGCATCAAAGTGAGCGGCGCCCGCGTCCGGAGCGTCCGCCCGTGCAATGCGGGCGGACGCTTTCGCGGGTCCGCGCGATCGAGAGGACACGTATGCGAGGCATACGTACAGCGGGGCCGCCGGCCGCCGTCGTGCTGGGGGCACTGCTGATCGGTACGGCGGCCGTACCGCCCGCCGGGGCGGCCCCGCCCCGCACGACCACGACGGCCGGGGCGGAATCCGTGGTGAGGACGACGCTCATCACGGGCGACGAGGTCACCGCCCGGGTCGGCACCGACGGCACGGTGTCCGTGCTCTCCGTTCGCCCCGGGCCCGGACGCGAGGACATCGCGTTCACCCAGCAGGGCACAGGGGGTTCGGTGTCGCTGGTGCCCCAGGACGCGGTGGGGCCGCTGCGCGCCGGACGCCTGGACCCGCGCCTGTTCGACATCACGGGACTCGTGGCCCAGGGGTACGACGACGCCCACAGCCCGCAGTTGCCGCTGATCGTCGGCTACGACAAGGCGGTCGACGGGAAGGCGGCTCCGCGGCCACCGGCCGGGGCACCGGCCGTACGCGCCCTGGCGAGCGTGCACGGCGCCGCGCTGCGGGCCGACAAGAAGCGGGTGTCCCAGCTCTGGAAGCGGTGGGGACCGGCCGCGTCGAAGCGAGGATCGGCGGACGCCCTCGCTCCGGGCGTGGCCAAGGTGTGGCTCGACGGCAAGGTCGGCGCCACCCTGGACCGCAGCACGGCCCAGGTCGGTGCGCCGCAGGCGTGGAAGTCCGGCTGGACCGGAAAGGGCGTGAAGGTCGCGGTGCTGGACACCGGCATCGACTCCACGCACCCCGACTTCTCCGGCGCGATCGGCGAGTCGGCGGACTTCACGCAGGGCGACGGTGCCGTCGGCGGCGCCGTCCCCGACGGTGACGGTCATGGCACGCACGTGGCCTCCACGGTCGCCGGGGACGGCACCGCGTCCGACGGCCGCTACCGGGGCGTGGCCCCCGACGCCGAACTGCTGGTCGGCAAGGTGCTGGACGACAACGGCGGCGGGCAGGAGTCGTGGGTCCTCCAGGGCATGGAGTGGGCCGCGGCGCGGGCGCCCATCGTCAACATCAGTCTGTCCGGCGCCGTCACCGACGGAACCGACCCCCTCTCGCAGGCGGTCGACAAGCTCTCCGCCGACCACGGCACGCTGTTCGTCGCGGCGGCCGGCAACCGCGGACGTTCCGGTACGGTCGGCACGCCCGGTACGGCCGACGCCGCGCTGACCGTGGGCGCCGTCGAACGCGACGACACGCTCGCCGGCCTGTCGAGCCAGGGACCGCGCCCGGGCGACCACGCGGTCAAGCCCGATCTGACGGCGCCGGGCATCGGCATCGTGGCGGCCCGCGCGGCCGGCACCGACGGCGACACCCCGGTCAACGACCACTACACCGCCCTGTCGGGCACCTCGATGGCCGCGCCGCACGTCGCCGGCGCCGCCGCGCTGCTGGCCCAGGCCCACCCCGACTGGAAGGGTCCGCAGCTCAAGGCCGCGCTGACCTCCTCGGCGAAGCCGATCGCCGGGCAGGGGGCGTACGAGCAGGGCGCCGGACGCCTGGACGTGGCACGGGCCACCGCCCAGAGCGTGTTCGCCACCGCCGAGGGCACCGGCGTGCACTTCGCCGACCCGGAAGCCACCGAACCGGTCACCCGGACCGTCACGTACCACAACACCGGCACGGCGGCGGTCTCCCTCACCGTGTCGGCCGCCACCACCGGCCGGGCCGACGAGCCGGGACCGGAGGGTCTGCTCACCGTGTCGCCGACCAGTCTGACCGTCCCCGCCGGGGGCACGGCCCGGGCCACGGTCACCATCGACCCGGGCGCCGCGGCGGCCGGCACCTCCTTCAGCGGACGTCCGACCGCGACCGCCGAAGGCGGCACCGTGGTGACCGGCCCTGCCTTCGCGGTCACCAAGGAGGCCGTACACCGCCAGGTCACGGTCAAGGCCGTCGACCGCAACGGTGCGCCCCTCGGCCCGGGCTCACGCGAACAGGGCTTCTCCTCCGTACAGTTGACGAACCTCACCAACGGCCGGACGTTCGGCCTCACCTTCAACGACGGCACGGCCACCGCAAGCGTGCCGGAGGGCCGCTACAACCTCGGCGGCACGCTGGTCACTCCCGGAACCGGCGACGCGGCACCGACGTCGACCATGTTCCTGCAGCCCGAGCTGGACGTCCGCCAGGACCTCGAACGCACGGTGGACGCCCGGCAGGGCAAGCCGATCACCGTCGCCGTCCCGGACGCCGAGGCACAGCCCTACTCGCTGTCGGCCGGCTACTGCTACCGCCCGGCCAAGGACAGGCCGTGCGCGGACCAGGACGCCCTGCTCGGCAGGCCCGGACGGCTCCACGTCGTGCCGGGCGCACAGGTTTCCGGCGGCACGCTCGACTTCTACGTCCGCAGCATCCAGCACGGCGCGCAGGCCCCGAAGGGACGCCTGCCCGACCGTTACGACCTGCTGCTGCTCACCACGGGTTCCCTCCCCGACCCGGCGTTCCGCCTCGGCCGCGAGGATCTGGCCGCCGTCAGGAACGACTACTACGCGCAGGGGCCCGGTACCGCCGGCAGCACGTCCAGCTGGCCCACCCAGTCCGGTCTGGGCGGGATGAGCATCGTCGAACCGGACTTCGCGCTGCCCGCGGCACGCACCGAGTACATGACCGTGCGCGGTCAGCAGCGCGAGACGTACTTCAGCCAGCACGCCGGCGAGGGCGGCGAGTACCTGCCGCTGCCCGTCACGCAGGTCGGCACGGTCTCGTGCACGGCCGGCAGCACCTGCGCCGACCGGTGGAACGCCGCCGTCATCGGCCCTGGCCTGGCTCCCGTCAAGAACGGCGCGCCGTCGATCGGCCGCGCCAGTGACGGCACCATCAGCGCGGAACCGCAGCTGTTCAGCGACGCGGCCCCCGGGCACTACGGCGGCCCGATGCCCGACTGGCTGGAGGACACCGTGCACATCACCCTGACGAAGGACGGGCAAAAGCTCGGCTCCAGCGACTCCCCCAGGGCCACCTTCGCCGTTCCCCAGGAAGCGGCCACCTACCGGCTGACCGCCCGAGCCACCCGCAAGGAGCCGTGGGCGTCACTGTCGACGACGGTGGAGACGGCATGGACCTTCCGCTCCGCAGCGGTCGCGCCCGGTACCGGCGGTGCGGTGCGCACCGACGCGCTGCCGCTGGATGTCGTACGTTTCCTCGCCCCCGTCGACGCCAAGAACCAGACGGCCCGTACCAGGCACACACTGACCGCACGGGTGGAACGGCAGGCCGGCGCCGCTGCAGCCGGGACCAAGCGCCTGACCGTGCAAGTCTCCTTCGACGACGGCGCGACATGGCAGGACGCCCCGGTCACCTCGGACGGCACGAGCCACCGCGTCACCATCACTCCGGGCTCCGGCTCCTTCGTCTCCCTGAAGGCCACGGCACACGACGCCGACGGCGGCACCGTGGAACAGACCGTCCTGCGCGCCTACCGTCTGGCCCCCTGACCGCGGCGGAACGCCCCGGACCGCGTTCCTTCCGCTCCCCGAGCCGCCCCGGCGGGCACCCGATGCCGCCGGGGCGGCTTCCCGGGAACCGCGAACCGTCCGACCCCGCTGCTCCGGCTGCCCGAGCAGCGTGGTCGGCACCCCGCCAGCGCGATCGCCGGGATGACGGCCGCGCTCCCCGCGGCCGGGCCGAGCAGCCACACGACGGCCACGGCAACCGACAGACCGGCTGCCCCGGCCGCCACGCTGCGCAGTGCCTGCGTCACCGACCGGCAGACGGTGGGGGCCTGACCTCGCGCGAGGACGTGTGCTGTCACGCTCTCGGCTCCTGCCTCATCCACAACGGCGATACGCCGCTCATGGGGCCGACGGCCGTCGACGCACCCCCGTCACAGAGCACTCGGCGGCCCCGCGGCCCGGAACGGCGATGTCCTCGCCGCGGCGGACGGCCGGAACCGGCGCGAGAGGCAGATCCCCGCAGGCACGGGGCCTACGGCCTACGTTTGACAGAGGAGGCTAATGGCATTAGCTTTTTGGTTATAGACATTAGCTCCTGTGGGGACGGCATGACTGAATTCCTGAAGACCGGCGACGGACGGATCGCGTACGACGTGACGGGCGAGGGCCCGCTGATCGTGCTCGCCCATGGCATGGGTGACAACAGGGCGGCCTACCGCGAGGTGGCCGCACGTCTCGCCGACGCCGGATTCCGCGTCGCCAACACCGACCTGCGCGGGCACGGTGAGTCCAGCACCGGCTGGACCTCCTACACCCGCACCGATGTGGCGGCCGACCTGCTCGCTCTCGTCCGGCACCTGGGCGGTCCCGCCGTCGTCGTGGGCCACTCGTTCGCCGGTGGCGCCGCCACCATCGCGGCGGCGCGGGAGCCCGAACTGGTCAGCGCCGTCGTCGAGATCAGCCCGTTCACCCGCGCGCAGAAGATCGACCTGGGTGCTCTGGTGTCCCGCGCCCGCTACCGCAAGGGCATGGCGCTGCTCATGGGTACCGGGCTCCTGCGCAGCGTCGGGCTGTGGAAGCGCTACCTCGACCATGCCTACCCGGGCCTCCGGCCCGCCGGCTTCGCCGACCATGTCGCCGCGCTCGACGCCGACCTGCGCAGGCCGGGCCGGATGGCGGTCGTCAGCAGAATGGGGATGTCCGCACCCACGGACGCGGGTGCGGTGCTCGCCGACATCCGGTGCCCCGCTCTGGTCATCGGCGGCACGCTCGACCCCGACTGGGCCGACCCCCGGGCCGAGGGCGAAGGCATCGTGGCGGAAATGCCCGCGGGACTCGGTCGCCTCGAAATGATCGAGGGCGCGGGCCACTACGCCCACGTCCAGTTCCCCGCCGAAGTCGCCGCGGCCGTCCTGGCCTTCCTCAAGGTCGGCGTCCGTGGCTAGGGCCGCGCTCTCCGCGGACGCGGTGGTCGATGTCGCGCTACGGATCATCGACGAGGGCTCTCCCACCGCCCTGACCCTGTCGGCGGTCGCCGGCCGGGCGGGTGTGGCCACCCCGTCTCTCTACAAGCACGTACGCAACCTCGCCGAGCTGCGTGACCTCCTGTCGGCACGCATCATCAACGAGATCGCCGACCAGGTCGGCGAAGCGGTGCTCGGACGCTCCGCCGACGAGGCGATCCGCGCACTCATGTCGGCATGGCGCGACTACGCGTCGGCGCACCCGCACCGGTACGCGGCACTCGTCCAGAGCCCCGAGCCACGGACCGCCGAGGCCGGCGCACGACTGATCAAGATCGTGCTGGCCACCCTGCGGGCCTACGGCATGGAGGACTCCGCGGCGATCCACGCGGCCCGATGCCTGCGTGCCGTCGTCCACGGCTTCGCGACCCTGGAGAGCGAAGGCGCGTTCGGGCTTCCCGAGAAACTGGACGAGAGCTACGACCTGCTGATCCACATGGTCATCACGGGCCTGCGCTCGCCTCGTTGACCCCCTCCGCCTCGATCGTCGCGGCCCGCGGGCGGGCGTCGGCCTTCCTCGACGCCGAACGCGTCCCTTCGAGGTCACGTCGGGACAGCCGGTCTCCGGGGAGCACGAGATTTCCCGGGTAGAGCTCTGTTCGGCGGGGAGGACACCTCAGAGGCACGCGCGGCGCAGGCCGCCTGGTACGAGGTCCGACAGGAGAGACCATGGCTCGTGGGACGGGTGGGAGACGGTGAACGGGCGGCGGTGGAGACGGCGAGCACCCACTCCGTGACGAGCGACAGGGTGGGGTACGGCATGCTGACCCTGGTCGGGCTCGCGCTCGTGATCCTCATGCCGCTGCTGGTGTTCATGCTCGGCCCGGAAGGGCTTCGCGCACGGCGGAACCGGCGCAACGCGGCAGCGTCTGCGCCGCTGAACTCCCGCCGACCGGTCCCGTGGTGCGCGCCCCGTAGGGGTTCGAGCGCGCACCACAGCCGGGGCCGCCCGGGCAACGGCGCGTAAACCGGGCGGGAGTCCGCGGATGGCCGAAGTGGTCCGGTTCGCTCGGCCGGCTTCACACGGCGAGCACGGTGATCCGCTCTGCCCGAGACCAGGGGCAAGGACCTCACGTAGGTCCGCCGACCGTCGTACGCCCCCCGCGAGAGCGCGTATCGGTGGGATGACCGATGTGCGAGGGGCGGAGGCGCGGTCATAGTCCTCGGGAGATCGTTCGCGGGCAGCCGTGGTGCGCCCGGTTTTCGAAAGGACCTTTCTGTGGGCACGTATGCGGATCTGGTGTTTCTCGGCGGGCAGGTGGTCACGGTCGATGCGGAGTTCTCCATCGCCTCGGCCCTGGCGGTGACCGGTGGGATCATCAGTGCCGTCGGTGGGCGGGACGACGTCGCGCCGCTCGTCGGACCCGGCACCCGCGTCGTCGACCTGCGGGGGGCGACGCTGCTTCCCGGTATCAACGATTCGCACCTGCACGGGTGCGCCTTCGGCATGTCGACGCCGCCGCTCTCCCTCGACCTCAGCCATCCCGCGGTGTCCTCCCTCGCGGACGTGACCGAGGCGGTACGGGAGGCTGTCGGCCGGGTTCCGGACGGGCAGTGGATCACGGGGCACGGCTGGGACACCGGTTACCTCGACGAGTGCGTCGCCGATCCGTCGCGGCTGCCCTCGCGGCGCGACCTCGACGCCGTGAGCCCGGACCACCCCGTCGTCCTGTACTCCTTCTCCGGGCACGCCACCTGGGTCAACTCCAAGGCGCTGGAGCTCATCGGGATCGACCGGCACACCGTCGCGCCGCCCGGCGGGGCCATCGTCGTGGACGAGGCCGGGGAGCCGACCGGGCTGCTCCACGAGGGGGCCCAGGCCCTCGTCCAGAACGCGCTGCCGCCGCTCAGCCGGCAGGAGCGGACCGACTCGATCAAGTCGGCCCTCGCCGCGCTCGCCCGGCTCGGCGTGACCAGCTACACCGAGCCCGGGCTCGGCCCCGGCGGCGACGGCATCATGCGGGGCTCACTCGGCGCGGAGACCCTCGACGTCTACCGCCGGCTGCTGGCCGACGGCGAACTGACCGCCCGCGTCGGAGTCCTGCTCCTGCCCACCGGAATGGCGAGCACCGCCGAGGAGTTCGCCCGCACGCTCACCGCCCTCGGCGAGACCGGCGAGGCCGATCCCCGCCGCCTCGCGATCCACGGGGTCAAGGTCTTCGCCGACGGCGTCGTCCCCAACAAGACGGCCTGGATGCACGAGCCGTACGTCGACGGTGGCTGCGGCTCCCTGTGCGTCGGCGGCGAGACCGACGCCGAACGGATCACCGAGATCGGCGCGATCATCCGGCATGCCCACGCAGCCGGACACCAACTGGGCGTCCACGTCACCGGTGACCGGGCCATCGACACCGTCGCGGACGCCTTCGCCGCGGCCATGGCCGAGCACCCGCGGACCGATGCGCGCCACTACGTCATCCACGGCGACTTCCTCACCGCGCACAGCATGAAGGTGCTGGCCGCGCACGGCTTCGGCGTCAACATGAACCCCACCATCAAGTGGACCGTCGCCGACATGGAGGAGGAGTTCGTCGGCGCCGAACGGGCCGCGTACGCATGGCCCTACCGCGATGCCATCGACGCCGGCGTACGGGTCGCGAGCGGGTCCGACGCCCCCGTCACGTACCCGGACTGGCGCCAGGGCGTCGCCACGATGGTGCTGCGCGAGTCGAAGGCCGCGGGCCGGGTCAGCGGCCCCGAGCAGCGCATCCGCCTGGCCGAGGCGATCCGTACGTACACGATCGACGCGGCCTGGCAGGACTTCGCCGACGACTGGAAGGGCTCCCTGGAGCCCGGCAAGGTCGCCGACCTCTGCGTGCTCGACGGGGACCTGCTCACCGCCGACCCCCACGACATCCCGCAGATGCCCGTCGTCCTCACCGTCGTGGACGGGCAGGTCGTGCACGACGCCCTTCGCGATTGACGTATTCCGGGCACATGATCATCCTTGGATGATGGCAGCGGAGCGGAGCACGGCGGACATCCTGGACGCGGCCGTCCGTGTCCGTGAGGCCGCCAGGAGCGGCGCGACCGGCGTCGACACGGTCCTGGCGGCGCTGTCGGAGGTGCTGGACTACGACCACGCCTCTCTGGCCCGGTGGGATCCGCTGCGGTGGCGCCACACCACCCTGGCCGGGAGCTACCCGGACGACGCCACGGCCTACATCGAGACCCGCCTCCACCACGACCCGGTGTTCCCCGTGCTCCGGGGCCCGGCCCGAGGCGGTCTCTGGCTCAGGGACGTCCCCCGGCAGCTCCTGGCGGCGTCCCCGGGCTTCCGGGAGGTGCTGCGTCCCCTCGGCATCGAGGACGGCGTGGCCCAGTGTCTGTTCGCCGCCGACGGCCGGTACGTCGGCATGCTGAACGTCAGCACCCGCCGGCCGCGGCGCACGCCCGATCCGGCGCGCGCCGTGGTCACCCTGCTCACCGAGGCGCTCGCCGCGGCCGTCGACCGCGGCGAGGGCCCGCCGCCCGAGCAGGTCGCCCCGGCCGCCCCCGGCACGGACGCGTGGCGGCCCGGCGGCCTCTCGCCGCGGGAGCTCCAGGTGCTGGCCGAACTGACCGCCGGTCGCACCAACCGGGAGATCGCCGAGCGGCTGTACATCACGCCGCGGACCGTGGGGACCCACGTCGAGCACATCCTCGCCAAGCTCGGCCTCCCCAACCGCGCGGCGGCCGCCGCCCGGGCCGCCGCCTGGGGAATCGAGCCCTCCCGCTGACGCGCGTACGCGCGCACGGCCGCCTGCGAACCGACTCGTCAGCCGACCCGGACGTCAGACGGGAGAACCCCTGGAGGCTGCTCGCGCGCTCCAGTCGGCCGGTCACGGCGTATTTCAGGAAATCGGGGGCTTCGGAAGTCGGAGCACTGCTGCCTCCTCAGGAGGCTGCGACGGGTCCCGGCAGGAAGATCAGGTCCAGGTGGTGGGCGAGCACCCCGGCGGCCGATTCCGCGCTGCGCTGGCCGACGAGGACGCCGGTGCCGAGACCGGCGGACACGGCCAGCAGGCCGGCCGCCGCGGCGCGGGGGTCCACGCCGGGCCGCAACTGCCCTTGCTCCGCCGCTTGCCGGAGCAGACCGGCCACGGTGTCCTCGGCGGAGTCGGGGTCCTTGATGAACGGCTGGGCGGCGAGTGCTTCGTTGGTCACGGCCAGGACCGCGTACGAGGTGTACAGATGGTGGAAGGTGCGGCTCTCCTCGTCGACGGGAAGGGCCGCCGCCAACAACGCCTCTATCACCGCGCGCGCTCCCGGATCGGCCCCGGCGGCCCGCAGCCGGGCGGTCACCCGTTGCGCGAAGCGCCCGGTGAGATGCCGGAGCCCGAAAAGGAGCAACTTCTCCTTGGACTCGAAGTAGTACTGCACCAGCCGGAGCGACACTCCCGCCTCCGCCGCCACGTCGCGCATCCCCACCGCGTGGAGTCCGAGCCGCCCGGCGGCCCGGACGAGTGCCTCCGCGATCTCGGTCCGCCGCTGCTCGTGGTCTACGCGTTTGGGCATCGTTCGGTCTCCGCTCCTCGGCCGGCAGTGCGCAGGGACTCCCTGACCTTTTGATGATACGACCGTACCACCTTCATGGTACGGTCGTATCACAAAGATTGACTACCCGGGAGGTGGCCGTGTCCCCGTCCGCAGCAGCCCGTGCCCAGGCCGATGTCGGCCGCTTCGTCAGCGACGCCTGGCGCGAGCGCTACTTCGCCGCCTGCGACGCCGTCTACGCGCTGGGCGCACCCGCGTCCTGGGAGAAGAGCGTGGAGACGTCCTTCGCGACCACGCACGTCTACGGCTACGACCCCGTCGACCCGGCCGCCCGCGACCGCACCCCTGTCGTCCTCGTGCACGGCGCGGGCAGTTGCTCCGCCATGTGGTACCCGAACACCGCCGACCTCGGCGCGGAGCGACCCGTCTACGCGCTCGACACCCCGGGCGATCCGGGCCGCAGCGTCCAGCGTGCCCCCATCCACCAGCCCGAGCGCGCCGCGCAGTGGCTCGACGAGGCCCTCGCCGAGCTCGGGCTCGACCGGGTCCACCTCGTCGGCAGCTCGTACGGCGGCTGGCTCGCCCTGAACCAGGCGCACCTGAAGCCCGAGCGCCTGGCCTCGGTCACGCTGCTCGACCCGGGCGGCCTGGAGAAGGTGGGGCTGCGCTTCTTCGCCTGGATCTTCGCGAGCCTCTTCGCCACCTTCGCCCCCAGGTCGCTGCGGCCCCGCCTCGCCTCCTGGCTGGAGCAGCCCGTTCTCGTCGTGCCGGAACTGCGCACCATGATCAGGGCCGGCGTCCGCAGCTACCGCGTACGCCGCCCTGCTCCCCTCCCCCTGTCCGATGCCGAACTGGCAAGCGTTCGCACGCCGTTGTATCTGCTCATGGGCAAGCGCAGCCTGCTCGTGCACCCGCAGCGGCAGGCGGAGCGCGTCCCGCGACTGGTCCCGGGCGCCCGGGCCGAGATCCTGGCCGACACCGGCCACGGCCCTCAGATCGACCATGCCGAGCGAACCAACCGCCTCATGCTGGACTTCATGGATGCCGTGGAACGTGGCTCGTCGAAGAGCGGCGGACGAAGCGTCTAGGGCCGCCCTGGACCTGCCCGGCAGATCCAGGGATCCCCTCGCGCTGTGAGTTCGTGGGTCTGCGAGGCTGCGAGCGGCTGGACGACCGGACGGTCCTCGACGGGTTCGTGGGGAGGTTCCGTGCCGGGGCGGCCAGGCGGACGTTCCCGAGCGATACGGGCCGCGTGCCATGCCGCGCACTGCTTTCCGCCGGTGGTCCAGGGACGGCACGTTCGAGCGCGTGCTCCGGGCAGCGCGGTCCCGGCGGACGCGGGCGGACGCGACGGGAGGCGCGCCCCGGCCGGTGTGGACGGACCCGTGACGGACCCCGGACGGACCGGCTCCCCGGTGCGCCGGGCGCACAGGGCGCAGCCCGCCGACATCGGCCCCGCCGGGGCACGACCCCGCCGGGCGCCGCGTACCTCCCGCGCCGCCGGGCATCCGCGGACGGCGTTGCCTCATGTCGCGTGCAGGGCCACCGTCGGATGGAGACGGGAGGCACGGATCGCCGGATAGAGGCCCGCGGCCACGCCGATCAGCAGGGTGGCGGCCAGGCCGCCCGCCAGGGACCAGGGCGGGACCACCGCCGTCCAGCCCTGGACCCGCGCGAAGCCGTACGTCGCCGCCGCGCCCAGCAGCGCGCCCGTCGCGCCGCCCAGCGCCGACAGCAGCAGCGACTCCGTCAGGAACTGGAGCCGGATCGCGTTGCGGGTCGCGCCCAGTGAACGGCGCAGGCCGATCTCCTGGCGGCGCTCCAGGACGGAGATGACCATGGTGTTCGCCACGCCCACACCGCCCACCAGGAGGGCCACCGCGCCCAGGCCGAGCATCAGGGTCGTCAGGCCCTCGTCGGTGGCGGCCTTGGCGGCCAGCGCGTCCGAGGGGCGCGAGACCTTGACGCCCGCCTCGTCGCCGGGGCTGATGGTGCGGGCCAGAACCGCCCGCACGTCCTCCACGGAGGCGTCCGTGGAGCGCTCGAAGATGGTGGTGGGGTGGCCGTCGAAGCCGAAGTAGCGCTCGGCGGCGGGGAATCCGACCATCGCCACCCGGTCCAGGGTGGGCACCAGTTCGAGCGGTTTGAGTATGCCGACGACGACCACGCGGGTGTCGTTCATCATGATCGTCTCGCCGGTGCGGGTGATGCCCAGGCGCTCGGCCGCCACCGCACCGAGGACCGTCGTCGGAAGGCGTTCACCGGCCGGGTCCAGCCACGCGCCCTCGTCGACCTCGCCGCCGAGTGCGGACAGCAGATCGAGGCGGGCCGCCTGCGTGGTGACGCCGGCGGTGCGTTCCTCGGGGACGACATCGCTGCGGCGGATCCGGGCGTCGACATCGGCGGTGGCCGTGGCGTGCAGCACCGGGCCGACGCGCTCGACCATCGCGACCGCGTTCTTGGGGAGTTTGATCTGCTGTCCCATGGCGTCCTTGCCCGCCTCGGCGGTGAGAAGGTTGGTGCCGAGGCGGTCGAGCCGGGCCATCAGGTCCGCGCGGCTCGACTCGGACAGGCCGACGACCGCGACCATGGTCGCGATGCCGATGGCGATGCCGAGCGCCGAGAGCACCACACGCGCACGGCGCGCGCGAAGACCGAGTGCGCCGACACGCAGGATGTCGCGAAGGGAGAGGCGGGCCGGTCTGAGGTCGTTCTTCACCGACCGGCCTCTTCTTCCGTACGGGAGACGGGTTCTGGGCCGGGTCTCGCGCCGGAACGTGCGGTGGGCTCCGCGCCGGAGCGCGTGGTCGGTCCCGCGCCGGAGCGGGTGCCGGGACCCCCGCCGGAACGCACAACAGGTCCTGCGCAGGCGCGCGCGCCGCGCCGCGTGCCGGAACCCGAGTCCGCCACGATCTCGCCGTCCTTGAACCGGACCCGGCGCGGCAGCGCGTCCGCGATGTCGTTGTCGTGGGTGATCACGCAGATGGTGGTGCCGGACGCGTTCAGCTCGTGCAGCAACTCCATGACAATCTCGCCGGACGCGGTGTCCAGCGCCCCGGTCGGTTCGTCCGCCAGCAGCAGCCGAGGGTCTCCCACCAGGGCGCGGGCGATGGCCACGCGCTGCTTCTCGCCGCCCGACAGCTCGTTCGGGGTGTGCGTGCGGCGGTGATCCAGCCGCACCTGGGCCAGCGCCTCCCGGGCGCGCGCACGCCGTTGGCTCAGCGGTACGCCCGCGTACAGCAGCCCGTCGGCCACGTTGTCCACCGCGTCGCGCCCCGCCGCCAGGTGGAAGTGCTGGAACACGAAGCCGATGTGGCGGGCGCGCAGCGCGGAGAGCCGCGAGTCGGAGAGCTCGGACACGTCGTACCCGGCGACCCGGACGGTGCCCGTGGTGGGCTTGTCGAGCGTGCCCATGATGTTGAGCATCGTGGACTTGCCGGAGCCGGACGGGCCGACCACGGCGACCAGTTCTCCTTCGTCGACGGTGAGGTTCACTCCGCGCAGGGCGTGGACGCCGCCGGGGTACGACTTGGTGGCATCGCGCAGTTCGATCACCGGGCCCGATGTCATGACTTCGCCACTCCGACCTTCAGTCCCTCGCGCACGTCCGGTCCGCCGACCTCGATCAGCCCGTCGGCGGTCATGCCCGTCTCCACCCGCACCATCCTCGACGTGGTGCCCCGGACGACCTGGAGGCCGTAGCCGCCGTTCTCGCCCCGCAGCGCGACGACCGCCTCGACGGGCACCGCGAGGACCCCCTTGCGCGCCTCGCTGACGAACTTCACGCTCGCCGACACCGCGGTGTCCTCGCCGGACGCGGCTTTCACCCCGCCGTCCAGGACGACCTCGACGGTGATGCCCTCCTGCGCGCCGGCACCGCCCTCGGCGGAGGAGTCCTCCGGGCGTACCGTCCCCGCGACGTCGCCGGCCACGGTCTTCCCGCTCGGCAGGGTGACCTGGACCTTGGTCCCGCGTGCGGTGAGCGCGCCGTCGGTCTGATCGAGTTGCGCCCGCACGACGGGCTTGGTGGAGGCGATCGTCAGGACCGGCACGTCCGGGCCCACCTGGTCGGCGAGCGCCGCGTCGGCGGAGACCACCTTGACCGGGCCGGGCTGGAAGACGACGTCGCCCCGGCCGACCCTGCCGGTGGTGTCACGGTTCAGGGACTTCTGCCACCGCTTGACGGCGGCCTCGGTGTCCGCGTCGTACCGTGTGTCGATGTACAGGTTCGCCCCGTACCCCAAGTCACGTAGACCGCGCTCCAGTTGGAGTACGTCGGTGCCGCGGTCGCCGACCTTCATCTCGCGGAACATCGGGACCGGTCCGTAGAGAAGGGTGACGGGCTTGTCGTTCAGTTCGTACAGGGCCTGTCCCATGGTCAGTGTCTTCCCTTCGGAAGCGGCCACCGTGACGGTGCCCTCGACGGCGGACTTGACCGCGCGGCGCTGGGCGAAGTCGAGCTTGCCGTCGACCGTCTTGGACCGCACGAGGTCGGTGCGTACGACGGTCGCGGTGGCGGGCGGCAGGTCGCCGCCCCTGCCGGAGGCGCCCGCGTCGCCTCCGTCGAGGGGCAGCAGGAAGCCCCCGGTGACGACCGCGGCGACGACCACCGCGCCGAGCACAAAGAAAGTGGTGCGTCGCTTCACTGCATCCCGTCCAGACCGTCGAGCAGCTTCGGCGCGCACGCCTCGCGGGCCTTCTTGTACGTCGGCGAGTTCATGTCGAAGGACGGGGACGCGGGGTCGGGGTCACCGCCCGGCACGGCGTTGCCACCGCTCATGGTCGGATTGGTGAACCGGGAGACGCCGTTGTCCCGCATGCACTTGGCGTGCGCGAGCATCGACTCGTAGGCCTCCTGCTGGTCCCGCTCGGGCTCGGCCGCCATGGCGGCCCGCAACTCGTCGACGCAACCGCTTCCCCTGCCGCCCTTGATGTCTCTGCCGGCGCCGATCTCGTCGATCTTGCCCCAGTCGAGGTGCCCGCTGAGCTTGGGGTCGGGGAAGTCCTTGAAGCCCCCCTTGGTCCGCATGCACCGGACGTACTTCATCTGGGCGTCGTAGAACTCGCTCTCGCCCGCGGCCCGGCCACCCGAACTCTTCTCGTCCTTCGTGGGGTTCTCGCCCGCCGCCTGCGGTACGTCGGCGATCGTGTCGTCCTTCTCCGTCCCGCCGGCGCTGTCGCCCCCGCCGCCGCAGGCGACGGAGAGCGCGAACACGGGCACGGCCACGAGGGCGGCCAGGCGCAGCCGGGCAGGGGTGGCTCGGGGGTTCGTCCTGATGGGGAAGTTCATGCCTCCTACGCTCGTGGCCACGGATGATGAACCGTCCATGGCCACATGATGGGAACGTAACAATGCCCGGGCCCGCGGGCCCGCTCCTCCTTCCGGACTGGTCGGAAGAGGCTTGGACGTGGTCATAATCGGTCCCATGCCGCACGTACTGCTCATCGAGGACGACATGTCCGTACGAGACGGAATGGAACTCGTTCTGCGCCGCCACGGATACGGTGTGGACACCGCCGCCACCGGTGAACAGGCCCTCGACCTGCTGGCCGGGGAGCAGGGCGCGCGGATCGAACTGGCCGTACTGGACCTGATGCTGCCCGGCATGGACGGCTTCGAGGTGTGCCGCCGCATCCGCGCCCGCTCGGCGACCCTGCCGGTCATCATGCTGACCGCGCGCGGCGACGACTCCGACATCGTGACCGGGCTGGAGGCGGGCGCCGACGACTACGTCGTCAAGCCCGTCACCGCACCCGTGCTGCAGGCCCGCATACGGGCCGCGCTGCGGCGCGCGGAACCGTCGGCCCGGCAGGGGACGGACGGCGATCTCGCCGGGCTGGTCATCGACCGCGCCGGACTGACCGTCACCAGGAACGGCGTCCCCGTCTCGCTTCCGCCCACCGAACTGCGGCTGCTGCTGGAACTGTCGGCCTCCCCCGGCCGGGTCCTCAGCCGTGAGCAGCTCCTCGAATCCGTCTGGGACCACGGCTTCCTGGGGGACTCCCGACTGGTGGACGCGGCGGTCGGCCGGTTGCGGGCCAAGATCGAGGAGATACCGGCCAAGCCCCGGTACATACAGACGGTGCGGGGATTCGGCTACCGCTTCGGTCCCCTGTGAGCCGGGCGGACGAGGGGCAGAAGGGCAGGCGCCGCGCCACCGCGACGAGACGCCCGTGGTGGTTCGTCGGCGGGCTGCGCACCCGGCTCGTCGTGACGTTCGTCCTCGTCGCCCTCGCCAGCGCGCTGACCGCGACGGCCCTCGCCTACCGGGACGCCCGCACCGCCGTCCTGCAACGCACCCAGGACACCGCGGTGAACGACCTCCGGGAGCGGGTCACCGCGGTCGCGGCGGACTTCGACCTGCCGCCGGACCAGGAGTCGCTGTCCCGGTTCGCGGCGAAGGTCTCCGACGGTCTCGGCGCCCGCATCGTGGTCGCCCGCCACCAGGACCTCGTCGCGGTCTCCGACACGCTCGCCGACACGAAGGAGCGGATCACGGTCGAACTGCGCGCCGCCGTCATGACCGGGGGCGGCGCCCGGTTCCAGCGGGTGATGTGGCGGGGCGAGCCCTACCTGATCGTCGGGATGCCCGTGACGTACGCCGACGGGGACCGCGGCGTCTCGGGCCTGGAGGTCTACGCGATCACCGATCTGCGGGCCGAACGCGACGACACCGCCGCCCTGCTGGACTCCGTACGGGCGGGCACGGTGCCGGTGGTGCTGCTGGCCGCGGTCCTGGCGCTGCTGGCCGCGGGAACGGTCCTTCGTCCGGTACGGAAACTGGGCCGGGCCACCCGGGAACTGGCGGCCGGAGACCTCGGCAGCCGGGTCGCCGTCACCGGGCACGACGAACTCGCCGACCTGGCCCGGACGTTCAACGAGACCGCCGACGCGCTCCAGGCGTCCGACGCGGAACTGCGCGAGCAGGAGGCGAAGGCACGCCGCTTCGTGGCGGACGTGTCGCACGAACTGCGCACGCCGCTCGCGGCGATGACGATGGTGGCGACCGTCCTGGAGGAGGACGCCGGCCGGCTGCCGCCGGACACCGCGCAGGCGGCCCGCACCGTCGGCGCGGAGACGGCACGGCTGACCCGCCTGGTCGAGGACCTGATGGAGATCTCCCGCTTCGACGCCGGGGCGGTACGGCTGAACGCGGCCGAGACGGACCTCGCCGACACCGTACGGGCGTCGCTGGCACTGCGCGGCTGGACGGACCGGGTGGAGACGCACCTGCACGAGGGACTGCGGGCGGTGGTCGACCGGCGCCGCATCGACGTGATCGTCGCGAACCTGGTGGGCAACGCGCTGCGGCACGGGGCCCCGCCGGTCACCGTGACTCTCGGCACGGTCCGCGCGGCGGACGGGGCCGGCGGGGAGTGGGTGACGCTGGAGGTCGCCGACCACGGGCCCGGGCTGCCGCCGGAGGCCCGGGAGCGGGTCTTCGACCGGTTCTACAAGGCGGACGCGGCCCGCACACGCGGCGCGGCGGACGAGGGCGGACAGGGCAGCGGCCTCGGTACGGCGATCGCGCTGGAGAACGCACGACTGCACGGCGGCACGATCGAGGTGGCCGACGGACCGCGGCGCGGCGCGGTGTTCACGCTGCGGCTGCCCCTGCGGCGCGGTGAAGGGGAGACGGAATGAGGGGCCGACTGGCGGGCGTGGCCGCCGCGCTGGGCATCGTGCTCACCGGCTGCGGGGTGCAGCCGACCGGGGTGGTGGGCGCGGGCGAGCCCGCGTCCGGGCTGACACGCGGGGCGCGGCTGTACTTCGCGTCCTCCGGCGGACTGCGCGCGCTGCCCGTGGTCGACATGGAGATCGAGGACCTCAACGCGGTCGTGAAGCTGCTTCTCGTGGGGCCGCCGCCCGGCGGCCAGGCCGACGGTCTCACCTCGTTCGTCGATCTGCCCGGCTTCTCGGCGACCGGAACGGGCACCCGCGTGACGCTGCGCCTCGACGGCCCCTACGCGGGGACGGGGCGCGACCAGGGCACGGGGCAGCTGGTGTGCACGCTGGCACGCGCCCAGTCCGTGCTCGACCCGGAGGTCAGGACCGACGACGTGGAGGTCACTCTGCGGCCGCTCGGGAGCGCCGAGCTGGGCCCCTACCGATGTGCGGAGTTCCTCGACAGGTGACGGCGCGTTCCCGAAGGAGCGGCAGCAGAGCCGTGACCGGCAAGGTTTACCCGGGGAAGGAGCGTCGTGGACACGCGGCGGGGCCGACCGACCGTGCCGCGCGGAAGTCCTCCAGGGCACACAGAGAACGTGACGGAGCCCTTCCCCCGAGCGGGGAAAGGGCTCCGTGAGCGAGCGCCGGGCAGGCCTTGCACCTGCATCTCCCCGCAGGAAGCGGGGCGTCTTTCCTTGGACCACCAACGCATGGTCAGCCGCCGTGAGTTGCGGCGAACTGCCAAGATCAACCATACCGTATGCGGACCCGTCTCCCAGTCCGGAGACAGGCACTGGGGAAACCGGCTCAGCGGCGCCGGGCGCGGCCGAGCGGTGTCAGCGCGTGCAGCACCATGCAGCCCCTCCGCGTACTGGTGAACGCGGTCCAGGCTTCGGCGAGCCGGTCGACCGCGGCCCGCCTGGAGCGCGTCCCCCTCGGCCGGGGCCTTTGCGCGCGGGAAGGGGGCTTCACGCACGGGACGCGCGGCCGCGGTGCGGGGCCGACCTGACGGGCCGCCGACGACGCCGGACAGCACCCGGCTCTGCCGGTCAGGCGCCGGGTGGGCGGGTCATGGCCCAGGTGTGCGGGCCGCCGTCCGGCAGTGCGTAGTCGGCGGTCACCTCGAAGCCGAGGCCCTGGTAGAACCGCACGTTGCGCTCGTCGGAGGTCTCCAGGAAGGCGGGGACACCCGCCCGCTCGGCGGCCGTCACCCCGGGAAGAAGCACCGCGCGGCCCAGGCCCCGGCCCTGCCGGCCGGGGTCGACGCCGATGGTGGCGAGGAACCAGCAGGGCCCCGTCGGCCGGTGCGGGCGCATCACCTCCTCCGCACGGGCCGCGAACGGGGCGCGGTCGCCCGCGATTTCATCCAGTTCCGGGCCGATCTCGGCGAAGACCGCGGCGGCGTCGGCCGTCGCCGGTGTCGTCCAGACCGCCACGGCTGCACAGTCGTCGCTCACCCACACACTGCCGTGCTCCAGGCCGACCCGGGAGACGAAGAGGTGGTTGAACCGCTCCAGCCGCGCGGCATGGTCGTCGTCGGCGATGGTGTGGCGGGTGAGGGGGTAGTGGAGGAAGGCGCGGCCCAGGGTGCGGACGGCCCGCGGCAGGTCCTCACGGGTGGCGGCGCGGGCGCCGGGCGCTCTCTCGGTCATGTGTCGGTACCAGTCCAGTCGTTGTACGGGATGGCGGCGGCCCGGGCCGGGTGGCGCGGCCCCGGCGGCGAGACGCGCGACCGAGCCGTTGCCCGGCGCGCCCCTGGTCGGTGCCGTCGTGCTCGTCGGGGCCGACTGGGTCGCCGCGCACGCCTTCGCCCCGTCCAACTCCCCACCGGTGCCGTCACCGTGAGCGCCGGAGGCAGGTGCCTGCTCCGGCTGCTCCTCGGCCGCCGACGCAATGGCCGGGCGGGACGATACCAGAGAGAACTATCGTTCGAGCAGCAGCCCTAAGGGGTTGGCTTCCCGGCGTGCGGTGGGCAGCTGCCCCTGACATCTCCCTCGTTCGCGCCCCGTTTTAATGGCAATTGACATTGATGGTGCAGTGTGTGCGGTTGTGCGGCCTGGCGGGGGCGCGGGCCACAATGGCGAGCGGTTCCGACGGCATCCGGGTCTCTGGGAGTGCTTCTTGTCCATCGAGCGTCCGCAGCGCGTCGGCGCGCCCGCCGCCCTCGGCGACCGCCCCACCGCACCCGGCATCCCGTCGGCCCGGGCCGACGGCGGTTCGAGCGGATCCGTGGAGGCGCCGGGGCCGGAGACGTCGAGCGGATCCGTGGAGACGTCAGGGCCGGAGACGTCGAGCGGATCCGTGGAGACGTCAGGGCCGGAGACGTCGAGCGGATCCGTGGAGACGTCAGGGCCGGAGACGTGGGACGCCGATACCTTCCATCGTGTCCTTCGACGGGCCACTGCCGCCGACGCGCCTCGCGGCATGGCCGCCCGGGTCGCGGCGGAGGCCGTGCGGCGTCTTGGGGATGGGCAGCCTCACGTTCCCGATCTGCGGCTTCTGTTGCTGGAGGCCCCCGCCACGGACCTGTGGGCGCGGGCCCGTCGCGCGGCGCTCGGCGCGGTCGCCTCCGGTCCGGCCCTCGCGCCCCGCGTCATCTCCCTGCACGCCCAGTTGCTGCGTCTGCCCTCGGCCACGGTCCGGGAAGGTCACGAACCCGGGAGCGGGCCGGCCTTCGTGGCGCAGGCGGCGTTCCCGTCCGACGGGCCCGAGGTCGCCGGAAGCGTGCAGCGGGCCCACACGCGCAAGGGTGCCCGTCAGCAGGCCATGGCGAGCCTCGTCGCCGCGCTCGCCGGGCTGGAGGATCCCTTCGCCGCGCACGCCGGGACATGGCCCCGGCCGAGCGGCACGGTGCCGCCCCGCGCACCGGCCTCCCGGCCGGGGCCGGCGCTCCACGGCGTCCGCGGCCCGGTCCCGGTCCTCGCCGAGTACGCGCAGGCGGGCCACATCACGCGGCCCGACTTCCACGTCACCGCACACTCGCCCGGCCGCTTCACCGCGACCGTCACCACGACCCACCGGGGACGACGGCTCACCGGCACCGGAACCGGGCCCGGCCACGAGGCCGCCCGCGCCGGGGCCGCCGACAACCTCCTGAAGGTCCTGCGGCACGCGCTCGCCGACAGCCGCTCGAACGCCACCGCGGCGCAGGTTCCCGGGGGTGCCCCCCTCTCACCGGTTCCGGCCGGACCGCCGGCTCCGACCGCGTCCGCGTCCGCCCGGGAACTCCCGCAGGCCCTCGCGGCGAGCGCGCCCGGCCTGTTCGGCGCACGCGCCGCCCTCGACCGGCTCCTCGCCGCAGGCGCCGCCCTCACCCTGCTGCCCTCCCCGCACCCGGCACACACCATATGGATGGCCTTCCGGCCCGACGGCACACCGCTCGCCGAGGCCGAAACCCCTACGGCGCCGCTGCGGGCGGTCACCCGCGAGCTCGTCCTGGCCGGCCCCGGCGGCATCATGCCGCGCCGCGCCACCGTGACCGGGATCGCCGTCCCGCTCGGCCTCGCCCTGCCGGCCCTTCTGGCGTCCCGGGACGGGGAGCATCCGTCGGTGACCGGATGGCGGCACGCCGTCCGGCTCGGCCTGGAGTGCGTGGCGCGGCGGCGCGTCCACCCCGCCCTGACCGCCGACGGCCAGGACTGCTGGCGCGTCGGACCGGTCACCGACGCGCTGCGCCGGGCCGCGGCCGACGTCGCCGTGCGACTGGCCCCCGAGGGCCACTGCCTCCTCGCCGGTACGACGCCCGCCCGCGTGCCCGCGCCCGAAGCGGCGGTGCGGGACCTCCTGGACGCGGTCGCCGACAGCATGCTCCGTACCCCGGGCGCCTCCGTGCTCCTCGGGCCCGGCCCCTACTGCGGGCCGCCGGAGCAGCACGTCGGCGCGTTGCAGGAGTTGTGGAAGTGGGCGGACGCGATCGAGGACACCGTCGACCCCCGGCCCGTCCCCGGTCTGGTGCTGCGCGTCAAGCAGCCCGACGCGACGGGGGACGCACCCGCGGTACCGGTCACCCTGCACCTCGACGCCCCGGACGGGCAGGAGACCGTGTCGGCGATCGGCGTCTGGGACGGGCACACGCCCCGCCCGGACCTCACGCCCGCGCTCCTGCCCGGAGTGCGCCGGGCCCTGCGCCGCGCCGCCCGCGTCTTCCCGCCGCTCGCCGGCCTGGCCGTGCAGGAGCGGCCGGGCGGAACCACCCTGTCCGCAAACGACCTGGTCCGGCTCCACCTCCACGCGGCCGGTCCGCTCGCCGACCTCGGCGTCGCCGTGCACTGGCCCGCCTTCCTCGTCAAATCCCTCACCTCCACCGCCGTCGTCGGCGGCCACGACGAAGGCGCGCCGACCGCGGGGGGCGGCGGCTGTCTGACCCTGGAGAGGCTGGTGGACTGCCGCTGGCACATCGACCTCGACGGCGAGCCGCTGTCCGACGAGGAGATGACCGCCCTGGCCGAAGCCGTACGGCCCCTGATCCGGCTGCGTGGGCGCTGGCTGCTCGTCGACCCCGACACCGCCCGCCGCGCCCGCGACCGCGATCTGGCGCCGCTGCCGTCGCTGGACGCCCTCGCCGCCGCCCTGTCCGGTGCGCTCGCCGTCGACGGCGAGATGCTCCGGGTCCGGCCCGCCGGAACCCTCGCCGCCCTCGTCGAGAAGCTGCGCCGGGCCCCCTCGGCCCCGTGCCCCGTCCCGCCGCCGGCCACCCTGAAGGCCACGCTGCGCCATTACCAGCAGCGGGCCCTGACCTGGCTCGCCCACACCACGGGCATGGGCTTCGGCGCGCTGCTCGCCGACGACATGGGCCTGGGCAAGACGCTGACCACCATCGCCCTGCACCTCCACCGCGCCGAGACCGTGCCGGACGCCGGACCGACCCTCGTGGTGTGTCCGGCCTCCCTCATGACCAACTGGCAGCGCGAGATCGACCGTTTCGCCCCGGGCACGACCGTGGTGCGCTACCACGGCACCGGCCGCGCCCTCGACGCCGGTGCCCTCGACCACCGCTGCGTCGTCGTCACCACCTACGGCACGCTGCGCCGCGACACCCGCGCCCTCGCCGCCCTGCGCTGGGGGCTCGTCGTCGCCGACGAGGCCCAGCACGCCAAGAGCCCCGCCTCGGCCACCGCCGCCGCGCTGCGCGAACTGCCCGCCCGGGCCCGGCTCGCCGTCACCGGCACGCCGGTCGAGAACAACCTCACGGAGCTGTGGGCCGTCCTCGACTGGACCAACCCCGGCCTCTTCGGCTCCCACACCGCCTTCCGCGCCCGCTACGCCGCTGTCGAGAAGGACGCCGGGTCGCCCGCAGCCGGTCGACTCGCCCGCCTGATCGGCCCGTTCATGATGCGCCGGCACAAGTCGGACCCGGGTATCGCCCCCGAACTGCCCGGCAAGGTCCACCACACCCGGGTCGTGTCCCTGACCGACGAACAGATCGGCCTGTACGAGGCGACGGTCCGCGACACCATGGCCGCGATCGCCCACAGCACGGGCATCGCCCGCCGCGGGCTGGTCCTGGGGCTCCTCCAGGCCCTGCGGCAGATCTGCGACGCCCCCGCCCTCTACCTGAAGGAGTCCCTCGACGACGCCGCCGACCCGGCCGACTCCATACGGCGATCGGGCAAACTGGCCGCGCTGGACGAGCTCCTGTCCACCCTCTCCGGTCGCGGCGAGGCCGCCCTGATCTTCACCGGCTACGTACGGATGGGCCGCATCCTCGAACACCATCTGCGCGCCCGCGGCCACCGCTCCGTCTACTTCCTCCACGGACAGACGCCCCCTGCCCGACGCCAGGACCTCGTCGACCGCTTCCAGCACGATCCCGACCCGGCCCCGCTGTTCGTCCTGTCGGTCAAGGCCGCCGGGACGGGGCTCAACCTCACCCGCGCCGAGCACGTCGTCCACTACGACCGCCCCTGGAACCCCGCCGTCGAGGACCAGGCCACCGACCGCGCGTACCGCATCGGCCAGCGCCGTACCGTCCAGGTCCACCACCTGATCACCGAAGGAACGGTCGAGGACCACATCGGCGAACTCCTCGCCCGCAAACGCGCGTTGACCGAGGCGGTCCTCACCTCCGGCGAGAGCGCCCTCGCCGATCTCGACGACACCGAACTGGCCGCCCTCGTCACCCTCCAGGGAACCCGATGACCTCCTCGGCAAGCCCTCGCGCGGGAGCCCTCGTCACGGTCTGGAAGCAGCACTTCCATCTGGCCACCGACGGCTCCGGCTCCTACGCCAGGGGCCTCGCCCTGCATCGCGGCGGCGCCGTCGGCCAGATCCACGCCGCCCCCGGACGGCTCTCGGCGCCCGTCACCGCGAAGAAGGCCGCCTTCAAGGCCGCCGTGTCCTTCCCCGGACTCACCGACGCACCGTGGCGCGCCGTGGCCGACCGGCTCGCGGAGGTCCCCGCCGCGGTCGCCGACCTCCTGGCCGGACGCGTGTCCGCCGCGGTCGCGGACCTGTTGGCCGAACGCGTACCGGCCGTGGCCGACGGTCCCGTTCGCATCGGAGATCTCGTCGCAGGTCTTGTCCCGGACGGTCCCGGCCGACCCGGGGACGCGGGCTCCCGGGCCCCCGGGATCTCCGTCGTCCCAAAAGCCGACGAGATCCGCTTCTCGTGCACCTGCCCGCCCGGCCGCGCCGGCCGCGTGTGCGACCACAGTGCGGCCGTCGGCCACGCCGTGGCCGCCCACCTCGCCGGTGGCGCCTCCCTGCTGCTCACCGCACGGGGCATGCGCACCCGGGACCTCGCCACGCTCCTGCGCGCGCGCATGAGCGACACCGTTCCCGGCGCCCTTCCCGCAGACGTGAACGGCACCGTCCGCGCCGACCAGACCTACTCGCTCTGGGCGCACCGCCCTTCGCAGCGGCCCGGAACGGAAGCCGGGACGAAGGACAGGAACGAGGCCGGCGCCGGGGCCTGGACGGAGACCGGAGCGGGGCGGGGGGCCGCGGGCGGTCTGGACTCCGTCGCCCCGGTCACCGACGCCCTCGACGATCCGCCCGCCCCCTGCCCCCCGGCGCGGGAACTGGCGTGGATGACCGAGGACGCCGCCGACCGCGCCCGCGCGCTGCTGGCCGGGGCCGCAGCGGCGGGGCAGCCGCACGACGAACTCGCCGACACGGTACGGATCCTGGCCACGCCCGAGGGTGTGAACCGGATCCCGGAAGCCGTCCGCGCCACCGGCCACGACGAGGCCGCCCTGCGCACGTTGATGATCGGCTACCGGCACGGCGGTCCGGCCGGGGCCCATGCCGCCCTGGCTCCGGCGCCGGTCCCGGCCGCCGTCCTGGAACAGGCGCGGGACGCCGTCCGCGCGTCCCGGGCGCTGCTTCTCGGCGGCATCGACGTCGTCGACGGCACCCTCACCGACACCACCGCCGGTGTCCAGCTCCGCCCGGGCCCGGACGGCCGCTGGTTCCCCTTCACCTCGTTCGGCGGGGAGTGGCGGCCCGCCGCCGGATGCTCCGCCGATCCCGTCGAGACGTACCGGGCGGCCCGCCGCGCACGTGCGGCGCGGCCGACGACGCACTGACAACTCGTCACCACTGACGCCCGCTGTCGGGCGACCGGGCAGCCGTGCCGGGTCCCGGACGCGGTCGCGAACGCCGCCGGCAGGTCCTCATGGCGTCGAAGGTCGCTTGGTGCACAGGCGTGGGCTCACCGTCCTGCCACGCGGCCACCATGAGGCCGCGCCGTGCCGGGGCGGACTCACCGACGCCGTCATCGACGACACCGTGAGGGTCGCGGCCCCTCGCACGCCCTGGGGTGGACGCCGCGCGTCTGGCGCTCACCGCTGTCGACGTGTCCGAGTGTCCGCCGACCGGCATCGTTCACGCGGATCGACTGCGCCTGCAAGGAAGCCGGTTCTTCGTCCAGGTGCGTTCGCCATGCGTATCCGCGAGGTCCGGCGGTCGGGCCGGCCATGGCGGCGGTGGCCACGACGGGGATGAACGCGCCGTGAGGTCCGGGCGGGGCAAAGCCGGTCCGACGGGCTCGTCGGTACGGCCGGGCCGCCGTCGTGAACGGAGTCGGCGGGCCTTCGCGCCGGACCTCCCCGGCGTGACGGCCACTACCATGGGGCCCGATCCGGCGGGCGGCATCCGCCGCCGCCGAAGGACCGTTCCGGCGTAAGGAATTGGCTATGCGTACCGGCTTTCCCCTGTCCCGGACCACACGTCCCACGCCGGCGGCCGAGCGCGAGAGGATTCTCGCCGCCCCGGGGTTCGGCCGTCACTTCACCGACCACATGGCGTCGGCCGTATGGACGCGGGAAGTCGGCTGGCACGATCACAAGGTGGGCCCGCTGGAGCCGTTCTCCCTCCACCCCAGCGCCGCTGTCCTGCACTACGCGCAGGAGATCTTCGAGGGGCTGAAGGCGTACCGCCACGCGGACGGCAGCGTCTGGTTGTTCCGTCCCGAGGCCAACGCGCGGCGCTTCGCCCGCTCCGCCGAGCGCCTGGTGCTGCCGGAACTCCCGGAGGAGGTCTTCCTCACGAGCGTGGAGGAACTGGTCCGCGCGGACGAGGCGTGGGTCCCGGCGTCGTCCGGTGAGGAAAGCCTGTATCTGCGGCCGTTCATGTTCGCCTCGGAGGCGTTCCTCGGTGTCCGGCCCGCCGCCCGCGTCGTCTACTCGGTGATCGCGAGCCCGGCGGGCCCCTACTTCGCGTCCGGTGTCACGGGGGTCACCCTGTGGGTGAGCGAACGGTTCACCCGGGCGGCGGACGGTGGCACGGGCGCCGCCAAGTGCGGCGGCAACTACGCCGCGAGCCTGGCCGCGCAGATCGAGGCCGAGGAGCACGGCTGCGACCAGGTCATGTACCTGGACAGCGCGGGCAACGGCGCCCTGGAGGAGTCCGGGACGATGAACCTGTGCCTGGTCACCTCGGACGGGCGCCTCGTGACCCCGGCGCTCGGCACGATCCTGGAGGGCGTCACCCGCGACACCGTCCTGGCACTGGCCCCCGAGTTCGGCCTGACCCCGCAGGAGCGGTCGATCGGCCTGGACGAACTGCGCTCGGGTGCCGCCGACGGCTCCATCACCGAGGTGTTCGCCGCGGGCACGGCGGCGGTCATCACCCCGATCACCGGCTTCAAGGGCAACGGCTACCAGTTCACCGTCGGGAACGGCGCCCCGGGCCGGCAGACCATGGCCCTGCGCAAGCATGTGCTGGACATCCAGTACGGGCGCGCCGAGGACAAGCACGGCTGGCTGCGCCGGGTGCTGTGAGCCGACGCGCGCGTACGGCGGCCGGGACGCCAGCGGGCTCGCACGTCGCGCCAGGCGAGTCGACGCGCGCGTACGGCGGCCGGGGTTGTCCGCCCCGGCCGCGTTCAGCCGGTGGCGCCGGCCGTCGGCGCGGAGGCCCGGTCGGCGATCAGCCGGACGATCTCCTGTTGATGTGCCGTCAGAGAGAAGTGACCACCCTCGAAGACGCTGAACTCGAAGGCCCCTTCGGCGTGCTGGGACCAGGCCCTCGCCTCGTCGGGGGTGACCGTTACGCCGGAATCCCGTGCCCCGGGGTGGTCCGCCTCCCCAGGGTTCCTGAGTAGGAGTGCTCAGGCGAACCGTACTGGTGTGCCCGTAGGGTCCGGCCCATGCACATAGATCAGTCCTCCGCCGCGGCCCGGCGCGTGGGCATCACCGCGGTCGGCTCGTGCCTGCCCGAGCGGGTCATCACCTCCGAGGACCTGCTCAGACGCGTGACGCGGGCCAGTGGACTCCCCCTGCCGCCGCGCACGTTCGAGCGGTCCACCGGCATCGTGACCCGTCGTGTCGCCGCCGACGACGAGTACGCCTCGACCCTCGCCACGGCCGCCGCCCGGACCGCGCTCTGCCGCGCCGGACTCGAACCGCCCGACATCGACCTCCTGCTGTTCGCCTCCGCCAGCCGCGATGTGGTCGAGCCCGCCACCGCGCACATCGTGCAGGCGGAACTCGGCTCCCGTGCCCACGCCTTCGACGTGACCAACGCCTGCAACAGCTTCGTCAACGGCATCGACACCGCACGCGCCCTGATTCTCGCGGGGCGCGCCCGCCGGGCCCTCGTCGTCACCGGCGAAACGCCCAGCCGCGCCGTACGCCACCGCCCCGCCGACCTCGGCCAGTTCCGCGCCGGCTTCGCCGGCTACACCTTCGGCGACGCGGGTGCCGCCGTCGTCCTCGAACCGGTGCCCACCGGCGGCATCCTCGACGTGGACACCGAGACCCGTTCCGAACACTGGGCGGTCGGCGGCATCTTCGGCGGGGGCTCGCGCCACCCCCGCGACGAGGAGCACACCTACTTCCACGGCGACGGCGGCGAACTGCGGGACGTCTTCGAGAAGGTCGGCACCGGCGTCCTCGACCGCGTCCGCCACCGCACCGGTCTCGGCTGGGACGACTACCGGTACATCCTCGTCCACCAGGTGACCCTGCCCTATCTCGAACGCTTCCGGGAGATCACCGGCGTTCCCGAGGACCGGCTCGTCGTCACCGTCCCCGAGACCGGCAACATCGCCTCCGCCACCCTCGGAATCCAGCTCGACCGCGTCCACGACGACCTGCGGCCCGGCGACCGGGTCCTGTTCGTCGGCCTGGGCGGCGGCGTCAGCATCACCACCATGGTCTGGGAGAAGGCGTGACCGACCTCTGGGTCGTGGTACCGGCCCATCAGGAGGCCGCCCGCATCGGCTCCGCGCTCGACGCGCTCGCCCGGCAGCACGACCGCGGCTTCACCCTGGTGGTCGTCGACAACGCGTCCACCGACGGCACCGGTGACATCGCTCGCGACTTCGCCCGGAGCGCCCCCTTCCCCGTACACGTCCTGGACGAGCGGGAGAAGGGCGTCGGCTGCGCCGTCGACACCGGGTTCCGGTACGCCATCCGGCACGGCGCCGCCCTGCTCGCCCGTACCGACGCCGACTGCCTCCCCCACCGCGGCTGGACCGCCGCGGCCCGGGACGCGTTCGGGCGCGGCGCCGGGCTGGTCTGCGGGCGGATCGACGCCCGCCGCGACGAACACGGGCCGACCGGCCGTGCCGCGTTCCGGGCCGCCGTCGCCCTCGCCGCGTTCTTCGGCCGCGTCCGTCCCGCGCACCACCGGCGCCACGGCTACCTCACGCCGTACCGGATGCACGCCGGCAACAACATGGCGATCACCGCCCGGCTCTACGAGGCCGTCGGCGGCATGCCCCGCCGCCCCTCCCCCACCGACCGGCTCTTCCTCAACCGCGTCCGGCGCCACACCACGGCCATCGTCCACGCCCGCGACATGGTCGTGGAGAACTCCACCCGCCGTCTGCGCGCCTACGGCCTCGTCGGCACCGCCCGCTGGTACCTCGACCGGGGCCCCGGCCGTCACGGGGAGGACCCGCGCTGATGCTCGACACCCTCGCCCACGCCCTGCGCCGCGGCGGCCATCGGCCCGCCGTCCTCGGGACCACCCGCACCGGAGCCGTCCGCACCAAGGCCACCTGCGGTGAACTCGCCGACCTCGCCGACGCGTACGCCGCCGCCCTGCACGCACGCGGCATCGGCAGCGGCGGCACGGTCGGAGTCGCCGTGCGCCCCGGGCCCCGCGCGCTCGCCGTACTCCTGGCCGTGCACCGCCTCGGCGCCCGAGCCGCCGTGCTCGATCCCGGTGCGGGGCCCGATGTGCTCCGGGCCCGACTGGCCCTCGCCCGCCCGGACCTCGTCCTCGCCGACGCCACCGCGCAGGCCGTCGCCGGATGGGCCCGGCCGCTCGCCCGGCGCGCCCGGCTCGCCCTGCCCGACCTCGCCGGTCTGGGCGGCCCCGTGGCCACGATCGGCCCCCGGCTGCCCGGCTGCGCGCCCGCGCTGGACCGGACCGCCGGGGCGGGCGGGCTGCCCCGACCGCGCGACGAGGACGGTGACGCGGTCATCGTCTTCACCTCCGGCACCACCTCCCGGCCACGCGCCGTCGTCCACACCCGTTCCTCGATCGCCGCGGGCATGACCACGGTCACCGGACTCGTGGGGCCGCAGCCCGGCCGGCCCGTGCTCGGCGGCACCTTCTTCGTCCTCGTCCCGTCGCTGGCGAGCGGCGCGCCCGTCGCTCTGCCCGCCCGCTCGCCCCGTGTCCTCGCCCGTCAGACAGGCCGACTGGGCGCACAAGCGACTTATTTGACGCCTCCCCAGCTACGGGCCGCGCTCGCCGAGGGTGCGCGCTTCACCGGGCGCGTATGGACCGGTTCCGCGCCCGCGAGCACCGATCTGCTCACCCGCGTCAAGGACAGCGGCGCCGACGAGGCATGGGGCGTCTACGCCCTCACCGAACTGTTCCCCGCGGCGGCCGTCGAGCAGGCCGAGAAGGCCGCGTTCACCGGTGACGGCGACCTCGTCGGCGCGCCGCTGCCCGGTGTCGGGGTCGAGTCCGGCCCCGGCGGCGAACTGCTGCTCTCGGGCCCCGCCGTTCGCCACCGCTATCTCGGCGAGGACCCGGACCCATGGGTCGCCACCGGCGACCGGGCCCGCCTGGACCGCGGCCGCATCGTCCTGGAGGGCCGCTGCAAGGACATGGTGCTCCGTACGGCGGAGAACATCTACCCGGGTCTGTACGAACCCGCTCTGCACGTGCCCGGTGTCGAACTCGCCCTGCTGGTGGGCGTTCCGGCCGGTGACGGCGACGAGCGCCTCGTGGCCGTCGTCCAGCCCGCCCCCGGCGCCGACACGGTCCGCCTGCGGACCACCCTGGCCGCCCCGATCTCCCGCATGGGCACCGCCCGCCCGGACGCCCTCCTCTTCGCCGGAATCCCACTCTCCGGCCGCTCCCGCAAACCGGACCGCGCGGCGACGGCCCGCCTCGCGG
This sequence comes from Streptomyces sp. NPDC047982, assembly GCF_043204165.1. Taxonomy (NCBI): domain Bacteria; kingdom Bacillati; phylum Actinomycetota; class Actinomycetes; order Kitasatosporales; family Streptomycetaceae; genus Streptomyces; species Streptomyces sp. NPDC047982. The sequence goes on from NZ_JBIDBS010000022.1 coordinate 82,409, forward strand.
CGCGGCGACTGGCCCGCACGGGGCGGCGTACCGGGTGAGCCGGTACACCGCATCAGCACCTTGATCACCATGCCGAGCGGGCACGCCTCGCCGGCACCCGAATGCCATGCCACCCCCGCTCGCCGCACAAGGCCCGTCCCCCCGCACCGCCCCACGACTCCGCGCGCGCCGCTCCCCAGCCGCACGTCTCCACGGCCGCACCGCTCCCCACGACTCCACCTTCCACCACTGCACGCCTCCACATTCCGCGACCGCATCGCCCCACGACGGAAGGAACGCCGAATGAACCCCGAGCAGCCGCGGCCCCCGCTGTGGACCGTGGTTCCCGCCCACAACGAGGAGCGCACCATCGGCGGCACCCTCACCGCCCTCGCCGCGCAGACCGACACCGGCTTCACCCTGGTCGTCGTCGACAACGCCTCCACCGACGGCACCGCGACCGTCGTCCGCCGGTTCGCCGCGACCGCACCTTTCCCGGTGCATGTCATCGCGGAGGCGGAACGCGGGCCGGGCCCCGCCAGCGACACGGGGTTCCGGTTCGCCATCCGGCACGGCGCCGCTCTGCTCGCACGTACCGACGCCGACTGCCTCCCGGCACCGGACTGGATCGCGACCGCGCGGGCCGAGTTCGCGCGGGGAGCCGAAATGGTCTGCGGGCGCAGCGTGCCCCGCCCCGACGAGTCCCCGTCGTTCGCGGAACGGCGTCTGCTGCCCGCGGCGGTCCGGCTGGCCTCCCTCTACGGCCGCTACCGCCGGGCACACCGCGATCCCCGCTACCGCACCCCCTATGTGCTGTGCCACGGCCACAATCTCGCCCTCACCGCCGATCTCTACATCCGCTGCGGGGGTGCGCCCCGGCTGCCCTTGCGCGAGACCTCGGACGACGTCGAACTGCTCAACCGAGCCCGGGAGCACAGCGACCGGATCGTCCGGACCGAACACCTGGTGGTCCACAACAGCCTGCGCCGACTGCGGGCCTGGGGCGCGCGGCGGACCCTGCTGTGGTACTGGGACCGCCGTCACCTTCCCGCCGACGACCGTGAGGTGCACGTCCGTTGACCCCTCGACCACCCGTCCCCAAAACCCCGGCCCCGAACCTGCCTCCGGCCCCGGGCGTGGCCGCGGCACGGGCCCGCCGACGTGACCGCCGCGTCTACACCCGCGCGCACCCCGTCCTGTTCGCCCTGCTGGCCGCGACGCGCCGACGGCCCTTCGTACGCCTCGGCGGGACGGTGCTGGTGCACGGGACGGACGCGTACCGCCGGACGCTCACCCGTGTTCCGCTGGACCGCACGGCCGCCGGCACCACCGGCGGCACGGCGCGCGAACTGTCCACGGCCACGGCAGGGAAACCGTCCGTCGACTCGATTCGCCGACCGCCCGAGGGCGGGCTGCTGTTCGACCAGGAGGGCGACGGGCACCGCGAGGCCCGCCGCTCGGTCGCGGACAGTCTGGGCGCGGCGGGCGTGGAGCGGCTGCGGCCGGTGTGGCGGGCGGTCCTCGACCGGTGTCTCGCCCCGCTGGATGCGGGCCGCCCGGTCGATCTCGTGCCCATCGCCCGGGAGCTCGCCGGGGCGACCGTGTGCGCCCTGCTCGGCACGGGGCCGGGCGCCGATCCGTCGGTGCTCGCCGCGGCGGCGGGCGACGCCGCGTCCGCCGCCGTACGCGACCATCTGCCCGGACCGCGCCGCCCCGGGAGCGCCCGGGCCGCCGCGGAGGCCGCCGCACGCCTGGAAACCCTCCTCGCCACCAGTGGCGGCGGCTTCGCGGACGGGGGGCTGCGGGCCATGCTCGCCGTCGCCGCCGTCAACACCACCGTGGCGGCACTGCCCCGCGCCGCCGCCTGGTGCGCCGACGCGGGCCTGTGGGACCAGGCGGCCGACGACCGGCTGCGGCCCGCGCTGGTCACCGAACTCCTGCGGGTCACCGCACCGTCGCCGCTGCTGCCGCGCGTCGCCGCTGCTGCCGCCGACGCGACGGCGGGCGGCTGTCCGGTACGGGCCGGGGACCGGCTGGTCCTGGTCGCCCGGCACGCGGCCCGTGCCCACGACACCCCGCCGGACGCCCGACGGCCGATGGCACCCGCCGTGTCCCAGCTCGTCTTCGGCGCGGGTCCGCACGCCTGCCCCGGTGCCCGGCTGGCACGGGCCCAGCTCGACGATGTCCTGGCCTCGCTCGCGCCCCGCCGTCCGGTCGTCGTACGTGCCCGAGTGGACCGACGGGCGGCCCTGCCGGGCTGGCGCACCCTCACCATCAGGGCTCTCAGCCCGAACACGACGCCCCCCGCGGAGGACCGATGACGACGATCGCCGTGACCGGGGCGAGCGGTTTCTGCGGCTCCCATGTGGCCATGACCGCCGCCGCGCGCGGTGCCGACGTGCTGTGCGTGGGGCGCCGCCCGGGGCCGGTGGGCCGTCATGTCCCCTGGGACGCCGCGTCGCACGCGCCGGATCTGCGGGGCGCCGATGTCGTGGTGCACTGCGCGGCGGCCGTCGGCGATCCCGTCCCGGGTTCGCCGGCCGAGGCGGCGATGCGGGCCGTCAACGTCGACGGGACGGCCCGGCTGCTGGAGGCCGCGGCGGGACATCCGGTGGTGTGGGTGAGCAGCGCCAGCGTGTACGCGCCGGGCCACGGGCGCGGCCGGATCCGCGAGGACCACCCCGTACGCGGGCACCTCAACGCGTACGGGCGCACGAAGGCGGCGGGCGAGGCCCTCGCGCTCGACGCGGGCGCGGTGGTGCTGCGTCCGCGGGCCGTCTACGGCCACGGCGACCCGCACCTGGTGCCGCGCGTCCTCGACCGGGTCCGCGCGGGGCGCCTGTTCCTGCCCGGGGGCGACGTGGCTCTGAGCCTGACGGCAGTGGAGAACCTCGCCGAAGCCTGCCTCGCCGCGTCCGGCTGGCCGCCCGGCGCGTACAACATCGCCGACCCGGTCGCGTACCGGCGCGATACGGCGGTAGAGGCGGTGCTGCGCGCCCATGGAGTGACGGCGCGCCTCCATCACCTGCCGCTCGCGGTGGCCCACGGCGCGGCCGTCGTGGGCGAGGCACTGGGCCGGCTGCGGCCGCAGGCCGAGCCGCCGCTCACCCGGTACGCCGTGGATCAGCTCGCGCACACTGTCGTTCTCGACGTCTCCAGGGCCCTGGGGCAGGGCTGGGTGCCCGTGCGGTCTCTGCACGACTACACGGCGGACGTCGCCCGGGCCCTCGGTCCCGGTTGATCGCGTCCGGTTTCCGCACCGTGTGAAAATGGTCCGCCAGAACTGGTCCGCCCCGCTCACGGCCGGGCCATGCCGTTCATTCATGGGTCACCCTTTTCCAGGGTTTTTCAAGTCCGAGCCGTTCACGCTGCGCGTAATTCACCCGCAGCGCACAGCGACAGAACGTTCCTCCGTCACGGATTAGCGTGACGCCATGGAACTCACCCGCATCACTCCCTCCATCTGGCAATTGCCACTTCCCGTTGGGCATGTTCACTTCGTGCGTCTGCTGGACGGATACGCCCTGATCGATACCGGCGTGCCGGGGTCCGCCCCGGCGGTGCTCGCCGCCCTCGATCAGCTCGGTGGACGCCCCCAGGACGTCCGGCAGATCGTTCTGACCCACTCGCACGTGGACCACATGGGCTCGGCCGCGGACCTCGTCGCCGCCACGGGTGCCCGGGTGCTGGCCGGCGCGCTGGACGCCCCGTTCGTCCGTGGCACCGCCCCCGAGCCCGAGGCCGTGCGCACCGCCTCGGAACACGCGCTCCACGAGCAGGTCATGGCGGGATTCGCCGACGCGGAAATGCCGCCTCTGAAGCATGTGCCGGTCGACGTCGAACTACGGGACGGCGACGCACTCGACGGCTGGGCAGAGCCCGTTCGCGTGCTGCACGTGCCGGGCCACACTTCGGGAAGCATCGCCCTCCATTTCACGGAAAGCAGCGTGCTGTTCCCGGGCGACACCATCGCCACCGAGGGCGGTCGGGCGATCCTCGGTCCGTTCAACCTGGACCGGCAGCAGGCCATCGCCTCCTTCCGGCGGATGGCCGCGCTGGACGTGGAGAAGGTGTGCGTACCCCATGGCCTACCGTTGCTGGAGAACGGCGGCGCGGTGCTTCGGGCGGCCACTCCGGAGAACGACTGGGTGTGAGACGCATTCACCGGTGATTCCTGGACCTCCGGGGCGCCGACCCCAGAGGTTCCGCGATCCGGAGATCCGCGATCCGCACGGGCGACGTTGGGTCATCCTGCGCAAGCACCGCCGTGCCGGACTGGCCGGGGCCGCCGTCGGGACACCTGATCTGCGGGTCCTCAACGGTACGGACCGCCGCGCGCACCGGGGCGATGTCATCGTCCTGGTCACCAACGGCCGCTTCTCCAAACCGGCCTTGGACTTCGCCAGGTCGCAGCGCCTGCGCCTGGTGGATCGGGCGACGTTGGCCACGTGGGCCGGCGGACACCGCCCCCCTGTGGGAACTGCTGCGGGCGGTGCCCTCTCCCCGGGCCCTGTCATGAGTGCCTCTGGCCCTGTCCTGGGTGAGCGGCCGGGGGGGGGGGGGGGGGGGGGGGGGGGGGGGGGGGGGGGCGCGCGCCCCCCCCCCCCCCCCCCCCCCCCCCCCCCCCCCCCCCCCACGTACGTGGTGCTTCCCGCCGCTCCGTTCAGCCGCTCGGGGAGCGGCTCAGAACACGAGGGTCAGAACACGAACGGTCCGGGCGACTGGGCGGACGTCGCGTTGCAGGTCGCGGTGATGCCCATGACCACGACCTTGAGGGACTTGGCCTGGAGGCTGTCGCCCGAGGCGACGGTCCCGCTCAGCGGGCCCGTGGACACGGGGCTGCCCGCGGGGATGGCAGGGTTGGAGCTGCCGGTGAACGTCACCGTGCTCGTGCCCTTGTTGGTGAGCGTGAGGGTCGATTTCACCGTGTTCGCCCCGACGTCGATGGGGGCGGTGATGGCGGAGGTCGAGAGGCTGATGGTCGCGGCCGTGCCGTTCTGAGTGGCGGTGAGCGTGGCGGCGCCGGAACCGTAGATGCCGCAGTCGAAGGAGATCGTGGCGGTGGAGGGAGTGACCGCACCGGCCGTGGGAGCCAGCGCGAGCGTGCCCGCGGCAAGGGCGGAACAGACGGCTGTCCGCCGTATGACATGCCTCATGTTGGTTTGGCCCTTCGTGTGGGGGGATCAATGGCGCGAGTTCGCGGGACCGCGCCGGAACGTCGCACACCCCTGACAACCCGTCAGGGGGATGACTCCCTCATTGAGGCACGGCCCCCTTGAGACAACAAGGCACACCGCCATGATTTTTGACATGCCCCGACCAAGTCGGGCATGTGGTCCACCCGGCACGGAATGGACGACTGACCGTGGGGTGTTGAGGGTTGTCGAAGGGAGGGGCAGGAAAACTGCGCCTTCTCTCCCGCACGGTTCCGGCCGCTCGCCATCCGCCGGCCGCCGCCCACGCGGCGGTCGTACTCCACGGAAGGAACACCGCCCATGACGCACGACCAGCGCGCGATCACCAACCCGGCCACACTGCACGACCCGACACCGTACGGCTACAGCCACGCCGTCTCGGCCCCCGGCGAACTCGTCTTCATCGCCGGCCAGTACGCGTCCGACGCCACCGGCTCCCCCGTACCGGGCGGCTTCGCGGACCAGGTGGATCTGGCCCTCGACCGGTTGCGGTCGGCCCTGGAAGGGGTGGGGCTCGGCTTCGAGCACGTCGTCCGGCTCGGCTCGTACATCGTGGACCACGAACCCGCCCGGCTGGAGATCCTCGGCAAGGCGCTGCACGCGCGGTTCGGGAACCGGCTGCCGGCCCAGACGTTGAGCGGCGTGGCCTCCCTCGCGATGCCGGGAATGCTGTTCGAGATCGACGCGGTGGCCGTCCGACCGGTCGCCCGGCCGCACGCCGACTGAGCGGACACGGCCCGGACCGCCCGCCCGCCCGCCCCACCGTCGCCGCATACCGGAAGGCCGGACCGCGCAGGGGAGAGAATCGGCAGCAAAAAGACATCGGACCCGAGAGGCGGGGTATCAGCAGGCCCGATGCCTTGAGGGGATGCAGGAGCTACCGGGAGGGTTCCCGGACCGATATCACCGAGGAAATTCAGTCCCCGGTGTTGGTGGCCCAGACCGGGCGCCCGTCGTTGCTGTAGACCACGACGTTGCCGTCATCCTGGACGGCGAGATACGCACCCTTGCGCCAGGTGTCGGAGGCCCAGAGCGGGCGGCCGCCGCGGTCGTACAGGACGAAGTTCCCGTCCTCCTGCATGACGGCGTGGTCACCATTGGGGTACGCACCGGGGGCCTGCCACGCCGGGCGATTGTCCTTGTAGAGAACGAGGTTCCCGTCCTGCTGCAGCCGCAGGATGGCCCGGCCGTTGCCCGAGGTCCAGGCTTGGTTCTTGTGCAGCGTCACCCTCGGATAGATCAGCGTGTCCGCCGTGGGGCGCGCGCCGGCGGCCTGGGCGGAACGAGCCGCCTCCGGCGCGGAAACGGATGCCTGAGCGGAACCGGCCAGCGTGCCGCCGGCCGCGAGGACCGCGGTCGCGACGACAAGGAACGGGAAGGTAGGGAGTTTCATCGTTTTCCCTTCACAGATCATGACGCCCTGTTGTCCAGGGCCACGCCATGAAACTCCCACATGCCTCCGGAAGGAAACCGGCTCACGGAAATCCCCAATAATTCAGGATGCCCGAAATCCATATCAGCACGGGAATTCCGCGCCGCAGAACGACCACCTCGCCGCTTCGGCCAAGAAGACGTCCACCGTACGCCCGGGCGAATCGCAGGTGACTTTTCGTCACGGTATTTTTCCCACCGGCAGATGAAACTCTCTTCGTTCCCGTGGTCCGGCGCGGCACAGCACTGCCTGGCGCAGGCGGCAGGGAGGAACCGCAACACCATCGAGCTCCTGGGTACCCGACCCCCATGGCGGCGGCCGGAGATCTGCGGCTCCGGGCCGAGGTGCTGCTCCGCGTCCAGGAGGAGGGTTCCGTAAGAGCTGACGTACGATCAGAACGGGGCGGCCGTCATGGAGAGCATTGAAATCGTGATGACCGATGGCCCGACGACGGCTAGCGTGTCGAGCATGTACTTGTATCAGATCTACGGCTGACGCGGACGGGGCAGACCCCTCTCTCGTATCGCACACCCACGTGACGCTCCTGCGACGCGTTTCCCTCTCGCGGCATTGAGCGCACGGGTTCGTGACGCCCTTCCCTTTTTCGCCAGAGATCTGAAATGAGTGATCTTCCATGACTCGTCGCCGTGCCCACATCGCGATGGTCGGCATCCCCGCCGTCAGCCACGTCCTGCCCAGCCTCGATGTCGTCCGCGAGCTGGTCGCCCGGGGGCACCGGGTGACCTACGCCAACGGCCCGGCGGTGGCCGACCGGATCGCGGCCACCGGTGCCGAACTCGTCGCCTGCACCTCCACGTTGCCGGTCGCCGACAACGACTGGCCCGACGACCCCATCGCCGCGATGGGCCTCTTCCTCGACAACGCCGTTCAGGCACTCCCCCAGTTGCGCGCCGCCTACGACCACGACCCGGCGGACCTCTACCTGTACGACATCGGCGCCTACGCCGCGCGCGCCCTCGCCGAGGCGCAGGACCGGCCCCTCATGCAGTTGTCCCCGACCTACGTGGCCTGGGACGGCTACGACCAGGACGTCGCGGCCCACCTGTGGCAGTTGCCGGGGGCCGACGCGTACCGGACGAAGTTCGCACGGTGGCTCGCCGAGTGCGGGGCGTCCACCACCGACGTGGACGCCTTCTCCGGGCGACCCGCGCGGGCCCTGGCGCTGATCACCCGGGCGATGCAGCCGCACGCCGACCAGGTCGACACCGACACGGTGACCTTCGTCGGGCCCTGCTTCGACCCGCGTGAGAGCGAGGGAAGCTGGAACCGCCCGGCCGGTGCGGAGAACGTGCTGCTGGTCTCCCTGGGATCGGCGTACACCCGTCGGCCGGAGTTCTACCGCCAGTGCCTGGCGGCCTTCGGCAGCCGGCCCGGCTGGCATGTCGTCCTCCAGATCGGGAAGTACACCGACCCGCGGGAACTCGGCGCCATCCCGCCCAACGTCGAGGTGCACTCCTGGGTCCCGCAGCGGGCGATCCTGGAGCAGGCGGACGCCTTCGTCACCCACGCCGGTATGGGCGGCTGCGGCGAAGGGCTGATGGCCGGTGTTCCGATGATCGCCGTCCCCCAGGCCGCCGACCAGTTCACCAACGCCGACCGTCTCGTGGAGCTGGGTGTGGCCCGCCGCGTCGACACTCCGGACGCCACCGCCGAGACCCTGCGCAACGCCCTGAACGAGCTCGTCGCCGACACCGAGGTCGCCCGCCGCTCGGCACAGCTGCGTGCCGACGCCCGAGCCGAGGGCGGCACCACGCGGGCCGCCGACCTCATCGAGGGCATGCTGAGCTGATCCCCACCCGCCGTTGAACGCAGGCCGGGCCGGGGGTGGTGGAGCGGAACCCCCGCTTCCCCACCCCCGGTCCGGCCTGCGTTCGGGCGGAGGCCGGCCGGTGCCCGGCTTCCGCGGATGTGGCGGGCGCCTGCCGTGCCGGGCAGGGCAGTTGCCGCGCCGTCCGCGGGCCCGGGAAGGCGCCCGCCCGCTCCGTCGGGTCGACAGGCTCGGGCAGCCCTGCCTGCTTCCGTCGGCTACGGCTGGGGCGTCGCCGCCGCTCTCGCGGTGCCCCGCTGGGAACGCGGTGTCTTCTCACCGGCCTTGTTGGGCTGGATGGTCCTCGGGTCGACGGCTTCGCCCGGTGCGCCCTGCCGGTAGACGCCGTCGGGGTCGGAGTCGCGGTCGTGCGGCAGGAGGAAGAACACGCGACGCCGGTAGAGGCCGCTGTCCGGGTCGGCTTCGGCGGTGGCGTCGAGTTCGACGTAGCCGATCATCCGCCCGTCGCGGGCGTAGCGGGGTCTGCTGCGCCTGCGAGGGGTCTTGTCCAGGGCCTGGCGGACGTAGTCGAGGTGCTCGGTGTCTTCCAGCCACACCACGTGGGCTTCGTGGGTGAGGTCGCCGTCGGTCAGTAGCGAGCTCATGGCCACGACCTCTCCTTCGTCCGCGTGCACCGGTCCGGGTGGTGCCTGAATTGTGTACCGCTGTTCCGCTGAGGTGTCCGGAATGTCGCCCCCGGTCGGGGGACGTACGCCCGATGGGCCGCGTCTCCATCGTAGAGGGGGTCTCGGTACGGGTGCAGGGGGCGGCGTCGAGGGAGACGGGCGGAATGGTGGGTGCGGGTGTCGTTCACTGTTCGGCTGCCAGGGCGAGGTTGGGGTAGAACTTGCGGCCGTTGGATTTGATCATGTCGGCGGGCGAGGCGAGGCCGACCTCCTGACGGACCCGGGTGGCGAAGGTACGGGTGGTCGCGGGGCGGATGCCTTCGCTCGTGGTGCACCAGGTGCTGTAGGAGGCGTAGAGCAGACCCTGTTCGACGCGGAGTTCCGGTCGTTCGGGGTCGTGGATGCAGCACTCGGTGAGGAAGCGGCCGATGTGGTCTTCGGTGTTGGCATAGGCGGTGGTGGCGATGCGGACCCTGTCGGGGCCGGCGAGGGTGTCGCGGGTGGCGAGGTAACGGCGGGCGCCTTCGGTGAGCCAGTGCAGGATGCCGGGCCCCTCGTCGACGACGAGTTCGACGGCGAGATTGTCGATCTTCCGTTCGTCCGGGACGATCCGTTCGAAGGGCAGCAGGCGGATGCGGCGCCAGAAGGCGAAGCCACCGGTGGACACCTCGGGCCTGTGGTTGCCGAGCAGCCACAGGTGGTGGGTGGGGGTGAAGGAGAAGTAGTCCTGCCGCATGCGGCGGGCCTTGATCTTGTCTCCGCCGGTGAGGAGGCGTACACGGGCCTCGTCGAAGCGGTCGTTCGGCTTGAGTTCGCTGCAGACGATCAGGCGGCGCCCGTGGAGTTCGGTGAGCTCGGTGGAGTGCTCGGAGAACGCGCCCCGGTCCATGAGGAAGCCGGGCGGGGCGGCGTCGGCGTAGTCGCCCAGGATCTGGATCATCACGTCGAGAAGCACGGACTTGCCGTTCTTGCCCTGCCCGTGAAGGAAGGGAAGGACCTGCGCGCCGACGTCACCGGTGATGGAGTAGCCGAGCAGCAGGTGCAGGAAGTCGATCATCTCCTGGCCCTCGGCGTCGTCGCCGAAGGTGTCCGCCAGGAACCGGTGCCACCGGGGCGTGGGCATGTCCCGGGGGCCGACGCTGGTGGCCCGGGAGTGGAAGTCCCGGGTGGGGTCGGGCTTGCGGAGGCGTCCGGTCTTGAGGTCGACGATGCCGTCGGGCGTGCACAGGGCGTAGGGATCTCCGTCGAGGGTGTCGGGGTCGACGGAGAGGTCCGGGGACGCCTTGGCCTGGGTCAGCAGGGCCTTCATGCCGGTGGTCGACAGCGTGCGCTTCTTGTGGAGGCGCAGCTCCCGGTCGCTGAAGATCCCCCGGGAGTCCGAGTCCGGCATCTCCTCGGCCATCTCCCCCGCCGCCCACAGGGCCGCCTTCTCACCGCCCGAGCGCTTCCAGCGGTGGCCGTCCCAGGAGTACCACCCCAGGCCCTCCACGTGCCGGAACTGGTCGCGGTAGAGGCGCGCGAACAGCTTCGCGTTGCCCCGGTCGGTCAGCGTGCCGGGCAACTGCCCCGGTGGCGGCCAGGCCACCGGGGGCACGGTGGCTCCGGGAACGGCCTGGGCCGGCAGGGCGGCCGCGTGATGCGAGGGCATCACGGGGGCCGGCGCGGGCTCTTCCCGGGCTTCGAGGTCGAGCATCTGCTGAGCGGCGGCAGTGGCGTCGAAGCGCGTGCTCTCGGCACTGCTCATGAACGTCCTTCGGGGTGGAGCGGTCGGGCGGCCCCGGCTGCGAGGCCGTCGTGGATGATCTTCTCGTTACGGGGGCCCTGCCAGGGCCGGGCCCGGTGGGCGGCGGCCATGAGCAGTTCCCGGACATCGTCCTCCTGGAGGTGCCCGGCGGCGGCCAGCCCTCCGGCGGTGAAGGCGGCCCTGTTGAGTTTCTCGGTGAAACCCGCGCCCTCCCTCGTCGCCTCGCACCGGGCGACCTCGTCGACGAGCGGCGCCAGGATTCTGTGCGCGGCCTTCGGGCGGCGTGCCCGCCGCGCGGCGGGGACGAGGCGCCTCGTGGGGGCACGCCGGGGCGTCTGCGGCGTCCGGGGCGCCTGAGGGGCTTCAGGGGACACGATGTGGCCGGTGCGGTCCAGTTCGGCCGCGAGCCAGGAAGGCAGGGGGGCGGGCATGCGGGCGGTTCCCAGGGCCTCGTAGACGCCCTGGGAGGTACGGGTCGTCGGAGCGACGATGTACCCGCCCTCGGCCCGTACGTCCACCTGCCAGGCCAGCGCGACCTTGGGGCTGGAGCCGGCCGAGGAACGGTACCGGGTCCGCGGGGCGGGGTTCCGGTACCAGATGTGGAGCCCGCCGGAGGGGGTCCGTACGCGCAGGGTGCTCTCGTCCCCGGCCGGGTCGGGATGCCCCCGGAAGGCGGCGAGCAACGCCATCGTGTCGAATCCGGAAGCCAGGCCGGTGAGGTTGACGGACTCGTGGATCGGGATTCCCGGAAGCAGCCGGCTCCGGTCGGGGACCGGAGCGGAGTGGGCGTCGATGTCGATGACGATCAGATCGGCGGGGCCGCATGCCACCCCCACCCCGGAGCGGGGGCTGTCGGTCCACCACTTCTCGATGCGCCCGGGGTCGGTGGTTCCGGCGTGGAAGCCGTGGCAGGGGCGCCCTGCGGGGAGGCAGGGGCAGGTACGGGGGTCGTGGTGCCGGTCCTTGCAGTCCTCGCAGTTCCCGGCCGGGGTCTTCCGGCCCGGGGCCAGCGGGTGGACGGGCCAGCCGTTGCCGGCGCACCAGCGGGCGACGGACATCGACGACACCTGCCGGGCAGGGGGAGCTCCGTGGCTCGTCTCACCGTGGCGCCGCACGCAGTCGTCCTTGTCCGTCCGGTCGTAAAGGCTTCAGTCCCTGCCTCTGACACCGCTGGCCACATGGCCTCTTGGCCCGCCGACAGGGACTGAAGGGACTGTCATTCGGAATGAGTGTAGGCATGTCCCCCTTGCCCGTCCTGTCATCTCCCCCGCGCGCCGTTATCTGATTCTCAGTCCCTTGAGTCCCTTCAAGCCCTCCTCGAGACCGCTGAACGACCGACAAAGTCACGTTATATACCGTTTTCTCAGGCGGAGTGGATGCTCCGGAAGTCGGGGTGCATCCAGGGGCTGGAGCGCCGCAGACCTCGGATCCTTGGCGAGTTGGAAAACCGGGTGGTGGCCCCGGGACTGAAGCGAGGGACCAGGGACCGAAGGGAAGGGGTTGGTCCCTGACTTCAGTCCCTGTACATACCCGCAGGTCAGAGGGGGGATGACCCCCCGAACAGGGACTGAAGGGACTCAAATCTCTAATTATGAGCCAGATACGTATTGAGTCATATGAGATACACGCGGGCGCACGTACACGCGTACGTAGTGAGCTTATAACTAGGAATTTGAGTCCCTTCAGTCCCTGTTTTGGGGCATGAAAACGCTCTGACCTGGGCTTTTATCAGGGACTGAAGGGCAGGGACCGAACAGGGACCAGTCACTGAACTCGGTCCCTGGGCCCTTCCTTCCCTTCTGGTCCCTGCTCCTCGGGCGGCCTCCGCAGGGACCGGGCCGCCGCCGCCGGCCGCAGGAACCGGCCGTCAGGGGCCCCTGACGGCCCCCTGGCTGTCCGATCCCCGACCGCCGCCGCCAGCCCGCCGCCGCCCCCTTCAGGTTCGTCTGGCGCGCTGCGGGAACCGTCTCGGCCGCCCGTAGTGAAGCGGGCCGCGGGCAACCTGGTCCGCGACAACAAGCTGCGCCGGGCCGGCCAGCGGTCGCGTACGGCCCGGGCACGCCGGGCACGCCGCACGAGCCCGCGCAGCCGCACAGGCGGCGGTACGCGGCCCCTGGCACCCCTCCGAGGGGGGACCAGACATACTTCTCGACGCCGGTCAGGCCGAGCCGGGCGACACCGACGGAGACCGCGAACGCGGCCCGTCCGACAGACGGAGACACGATGACCATGGCCAAGAGGACGGACCCGCAGTCGCCTGCGCCCCACATCGCCGACAGCCATGACCTGATCCGCGTGCACGGCGCACGCGAGAACAATCTCAAGGACATCGACATCGAGATCCCGAAGCGCCGCCTGACGGTGTTCACCGGGGTCTCCGGCTCGGGCAAGAGCTCACTGGTGTTCGACACGATCGCCGCCGAGTCGCAGCGGCTGATCAACGAGACCTACAGCGCCTTCATACAGGGCTTCATGCCGACATCGGCGCGCCCCGAGGTCGACGTGCTCGAAGGACTGACGACCGCGATCGTCGTCGACCAGCAGCGCATGGGCGCCGACCCCCGCTCCACGGTCGGCACGGCCACCGACGCCAACGCGATGCTGCGCATTCTCTTCAGCAGGCTCGGACAGCCGCACATCGGCTCTCCCAACGCCTTCTCCTTCAACGTCCCCTCGGTCCGGGCGAGCGGTGCGATAACCGTCGAACGCGGCAACAAGAAGACCGAGAAGGTCACCTTCACGCGCACCGGCGGCATGTGCCCGGGCTGCGAGGGCCGAGGCACGGTCAGCACCCTCGACCCCGCCCAGCTCTACGACGACTCCAAGTCGCTGGGCGAGGGGGCGCTCACCATCCCCGGCTACAAGGCGGGCGGCTGGAACTACCGGCTCTACACCGAGTCGGGTCTGTTCGACCCCGACAAGCCGATCCGCGAGTACACCGCGCAGGAGCTGCACGACTTCCTCCACCACGAGCCGACCCGGATGAAGATCGCGGGCATCAACATGACCTACGAAGGTCTGATCCCGCGCGTCCAGAAATCGATGCTTGCCAAGGACCCGGAGGCGATGCAGCCGCACATCCGGGAGTTCGTGGACCGGGCGGTCACCTTCACCACCTGTCCCGAGTGCGACGGCACCCGGCTCAGCGAGGCGGCCCGGTCGTCGAGGATCGAGGGGATCAGCATCGCCGACGCCTGCGCGATGCAGATCAGCGACCTGGCCGCATGGATCCGCACCCTCGACGAGCCCTCCCCCGGCTCTTCGAGCACGGGATACGCGATGGTGGCCCCGCTGCTCACCGCGCTGCGCCGGACGCTCGACTCGTTCGTGGAGATCGGGCTGGGGTACCTCTCGCTCGACCGGTCCTCGGGCACGCTGTCCGGCGGCGAGGCGCAGCGCGTCAAGATGGTCCGCCACCTCGGCTCGTCGCTCACCGACACCACGTACGTCTTCGACGAGCCCACCACGGGCCTGCACCCCCACGACATCAGCCGGATGAACGACCTGCTGCTGCGCCTGCGGGACAAGGGCAACACGGTGCTCGTCGTCGAGCACAAGCCGCAGACCATCGCCATCGCCGACCACGTCGTCGACCTCGGCCCCGGCGCCGGTACGGCGGGCGGAACCGTCTGCTTCGAGGGCACCGTCGAGGGGCTGCGGGCCACCGACACCATCACCGGACGCCATCTCGGCGACCGGGCCACTCTCAAGAAGTCGGTGCGCAGGCCCACCGGCGCCCTGGAGATCCGCGGGGCGACGGCGCACAACCTGCGGGACGTCGACGTCGACGTCCCGCTCGGAGTCCTCGTCGTCGTCACCGGCGTCGCCGGTTCCGGCAAGAGTTCGCTCCTGCACGGGTCGATCCCCGCCGGCGCGGGCGTGGTGTCCGTCGGCCAGGACCCGATCCGCGGTTCGAGGCGGAGCAACCCGGCGACGTACACCGGACTCCTCGACCCGATCCGCAAGGCGTTCGCGAAGGCCAACGGCGTGAAGCCAGCACTGTTCAGCGCCAACTCAGAAGGGGCCTGCCCCAGTTGCAAGGGCGCCGGTGTCGTCTACACAGACCTGGCGATGATGGCGGGTGTCGCCTCCACCTGCGAGGAGTGCGAGGGCAAGCGGTTCGAGGCGTCGGTACTGGACCACCGCCTCGGTGGCCGCGACATCAGCGAAGTGCTCGCCATGTCGGTGGTCGAGGCCGAGGAGTTCTTCGGTGGGGGCGAGGCGCGCACCCCGGCCGCGCACAAGATCCTGGAACGCCTCGCGGACGTCGGCCTCGGCTACCTCAGCCTCGGCCAGCCGCTCACCACCCTGTCCGGTGGGGAACGGCAACGGCTCAAGCTGGCCACCCACATGGCCGAGAAGGGCGGCGTCTACGTCCTCGACGAGCCGACCACCGGCCTCCACCTCGCCGATGTGGAGCAGTTGCTCGGCCTGCTCGACCGGCTCGTGGACTCCGGGAAGTCGGTCGTCGTCATCGAGCACCACCCGGCGGTCATGGCCCACGCCGACTGGATCATCGACCTCGGCCCCGGCGCGGGCCACGACGGTGGCCGGATCGTCTTCGAAGGCACCCCCGCCGACCTCGTCGCCGCCCGCTCCACCCTCACCGGCGAGCACCTCGCGGACTACGTCGGCGCCTGAGGGGCTGCCTGGCGCCCGTCAGACGCCGCCCCGCCGTCATTCCCCTTGTCCCGGGCCCGCGCGCCGGGACAAGGGGCCCTGAGGCGGGAGGACGGGCCGGCGAGCCGGGACGGGGCGGCCCTGGAGGAGCAACCGGGATGGCGCGGCTGCTCCCAGACGCACCTGGCCCCGAAGCAACCGCCGTCACGCGTGTGCCCGGGCCCTCTCCCCCGCCGACCCGCCCCGAGGACGGAGATCCCCCGGTTCAGATAGTTGAAAGATGAATGACTTCTCTGGGAGGGCTTGAGCGCGCGCGGCCCAGCTGCGTCTTTCCCGCCCGGAAACCGTACGCGCGGCCGTGCCAGCGTTACCGAGCCTGCTGCCCTTCATCCGTCGCGAGGACGTTTCGGTCCGGGGCCGGATTGCGTTTCGCCCCCTGAGTCGCCGCCGAGCGCCGACAGCCGGACCTGTTGCTCAAGCGCTGTTCTGCTCCGCTCCCCCGCTGCGGGAGCGGTACTTTCCGAGAAGTAATCCGCCCGGCGGATGCGACCGATCTGCTCAAGACGGACGGCGACGGAACCGAGCCGGGTCAGGACATGGTGGTACGTCATCGGGGCGTTGCGGCGGCGCCGGAGCAGAAGTCGGCTCCTTGGTGGGCAGGTTCTGCTGCCCGTCGGCAAGGGCCTGGCGCGACTCAGCGGCTCTTTCGAAAGGGCGGCAGCCGGCAGGCGGGCGGGCACTGCTGTCGGCAACGCCTTGCTTCGTTGCGGTGGAGGCCCGTCGGCGAGGCGGTTGCTCAGGCAGTGCGCTCATGCGGTGCGGTCGGGCGCCCCTGTGCATGGAGCCCGCTGCCGGTGTGGTCGCCACAGGACACCGATGAAATCAATCTCGTGCGGAGACTATCGATTGCATCGGCGGGGACCCCGGGGATGGCATCGGTCGGAGGGCGGGAAGGAGTGACTGTCGGCGCGTGTCGTGGTTCGTCGCGTCCATGAGACACGGAGCGTTGTCCATGACGAGAAGAGCATGAGCATGTACGGCGTCACAGGCGCCTCGCTTCCGCTCGGTGCGGAAGTGGTGGGGCGACCGATGCCCCAGCGCGTCCGATGCGACCCGTTCTGTGGGATGACGTCGGCCGAGAAACCGGCCGAGGCGGGTTGGGGCTACCGGTCTCCGGGGTGAGCGGTCCGGCAGCTCAGGTGGTCATGGGCGGCCTGTTCGTGCCACGCACGGACAGCCAGAGATCTGCATCCGATGGTGTCTCCGCCTGTGCGAGTCTCTCTCGGCCCATCAGTAGACCACTTCACGCGAGTCAGCGGGGCGCAAGCCGGCGGATCACGTCAGGGCGGAACGAGAGGAATGCCCCCACCGATCCGGGTGCCTGAAGACTTGACTGATCCTTCGCTCTCCCGGGCATTTCGAGCACAGCAGGCTGGTCCGGGCCGCGGAGTGGCCGGTGACGCAACATCATGCTCTCGGACTGCGTCCACGAAGTTCCTCGTGCGTGCTTCATCCCGTTCGCCTCACGAGGACAGCCCGGTGGAACTGAAGCGTCGTGAAGGTCCATGTGTCGGGCAGAGGCGATCGCTCTGCTTCGCTGACCGTCGACCGTGCATGGATCGAGAGAAGATCCGGTCTTCTGGTCAGGATGCAAGCAGCTCACGGTGATCGAGAAGGCAACGGGATGATCGGGGCTGTGGGCGACATCTTTTTGGTGAAGAGTCGCTTGGTGCCCCCGTCCATGCGAGGGCGTTTCCCTGACGACAGTGGGAAGACGTGTTAGCGGTCAAGAAGGGTGTTTGGGTTCGGTCGAACTCTGCGAACCCATCACTACGGACCGCTCTAACTTCCCTTCAAGGTGATGCGTTGGTCCGATCTGAGCGCGTAGAATGACGACGTCTTGTTCGAGGCAAAAACAGGCTCTGACCTGCAGAAACAAACATCGGCGCAAACATGGGTGCAAGCTTGGATACACACCTGGAGGCACGCTTGACCACGAGCTGTGTCAACAGCGATTCGGCTTGCTCGGGAAATCGTGTGGACGTGGATGGGGCTTCTCGTGTGATGAAGCACCTTGTCTCCCACGGTGATACAGGTGTTTCCGTGCGCCTAGGTCGGGGCCGGGGTCAACGTGTGGTGATGAGTTGGTTTGTGAGCTGGTTTGCGAGCCGGGCGGCAGGCGGGAGTGCGTACCTGCTTACGAGCGACGTCATCGATGAATGTGCAGGCTCTCAGGCATACGGGCCGCATAGCAGCCCTCAGGGTCCGTCCATGTGTGAGGTCACCCACGAAGTGTCATGCGAGGACGTATGCGTGCCGGTGAGCCTGACGAAAAGCAGAGTCGGGTACGTAGGTGCTGGCGACCGCGCCAGCGGGCATTCGTGCCAGTACGCGTGCCGATCCGCAAGGTCGAGTGCCGGTTTCCTCAGGCGTGGACGGGTTCACCAGGTCGCACATGGGTCCAGGTGTCGGCTTGTGGGGGCGTCCGCCTGCCGGGTAGCAGACTTCGGAGTGGGCGCGTCCACCCACAAGCAGGAGGGCATGCAAGTCGGTTGGCATTCGCGTTGGTGGGAGGGTTCGACGGCGGATCGATGTGGCGACTCGAATCCGAGCAAGTCCATGGGCTCGGTGGTGGGCATGAGTGTCAGGGGGCACGCCGAGTGAGGTGTGGGTTCATCGGGCAGCCCAACAGACAGGTGAAGGGGAGGTGGCCCAGCAGGTCGGACGGTTGGTGGCTCAGTCGGCACAGTGCTGGGTGGGATGGGAGACGCAGGGGCGAATCGGGGAGCCATTCCGCACGCAAAGTTGCTGGTCGGCCCGGTGGATGGTGGATCACCATGGGTGTCGGCGGGGTTGCCGGGGAGTTGGCCGGTCAAGGAGGAGGAGCATGGACCCGCGGGGGAGTGCGCCACCCCGGACGGTGGTGTGCCTGAGGGGTTGGTCAGACGTGGGCACGGTGGCTGAGGAGGAAGCAAGGGAAGCTGCTCGTCGCCTTGCTGCCCTTCCGGTCCGCCTGAATCCCTGACGCTTAGTGAGTCAACCCGTGTGTTGGTCGATGGAACCCAAGGGTTTCCTGATAGCGTGTGCTGCGCTTTGTTCCACAACTGGGCTGGAGGTGACTGTTCTTGTGGTTGAACCAGGAGTGGTCATCACACATCGCTCCATCCGTGAGAACGCGGTACATCGAATGGGTTGAGAGGCAGATGGATCAACCTGCGAAAAAGCGGTGCGGCTTATGTGGGGGACAACTCTCGAAGGGCCGCTGACCTGGCGGGACGGGGGCGCCAGGGGGCTTATCGCGGACAGATCCCTGCCTTCGGGCCCTACCTCGCACCGTCATGGAGCGGTTTGGAGCGCAGGATCGTTCTGAGCGAAGTTTCGACCATGCATAACAGTTCAAATCGGGCATACAGCGCCCTCTTTCCGGGCCTGAACCAGAGTGAGAGGACCCATGTCCAGTCCCTTCGCAGCACCTGACATCCGCGCCCAGCTGCCGGCGATCCCCTGGGCCTCGCTGTCGCACATCTTCATGTTCGGCAACGGCAAGGGCGGCGTCGGCAAGTCCTCCGTCTCCGCCAACGCCGCCGGCAAGGCAGCGCGCAGCGGACTGCGGACGCTCATCATCGACTGCAATGCCCAGGGCAACATCGCGCGTGAACTCGGCTACAAGAAGGCCGAGTGGAACGACGGGGGAGCGGGGCTGCTCGAATCCCTCCGGACGGGTACGCCGCTGAACCCGCGTGAGAACGTGCGCGAGAACCTTGACGTGGTCATGGGCGGACCGGCGCTCGGCGACGAGTTCGGCATCTTCTTTCACACGCTTCTCGCCAAAGAGGGCCCGCACGCGTATCTGCGGCTGCTGATGTGCCTGCTGCCCATCGCGCACAGGTATCAGATCATCGTTCTCGACACGCCTCCCGAGAACCCGTCGCTGCAGCGGCTCGCCCTGTCGGCCGCGCGATGGCTCATCATCCCGGTCAAGAGCGACGGCGGCGCCGAGGACGGGCTTGCCCAGATCGGCCTGGAATTCTCGTACGTCAAGTTCGTCAGCCAGATCAACCCGCACATCGCGCTGCTCGGCGTACTGCTGTTCGATACGGGGCGTACGTACACCGGGATCCATGCCGACGTACGACGGCAGGTTCAGAAGGTGCTCGGGCAGGAAGCCCATATGTTCAAGCACCTCATCGGCCATACCGAGTCGGTGGCACGGCTCGTGCGCAAGCGCGGTCTGCTCGTGTCGGAGCTGGCCGAACGGCGGGCGGGTGGCGACCGGAGCATTCCGGAGACCGTCATGGGCCTGGCCGCCGACTATGAAGGCTTTACCGAAGAAATGTTCGCTCGGGCTCTTGAGCTGAGGAAGGAAACTGCGGCATGACACCGCCGAAGGGCAAGAAGCGCGTGGACGAGGATGACGAGCAGAACATGTCCGACGAAGGCGTCGGCAATCTGTTCAGCGGGGGAGGGGCGCCCGCCAGTGCGCTGGCGGGCTGGGCGAGCGCTCCGGCGGTGCAGCCGACCGTCGCCCCTGTCCAGCCCACTCCGATCGTGGAGCCGGCGCGTCCGGTGTCGGTGATTCCGCAACCCTCGCGGGAGGTTGTCGAGGAGCCCGCCGCGGTCGACGACGCGGACACGGCCAAGCCGGTCGGCTTCTACGTCTCCACGAACGTCGCGAATCGGTTTCGCAAGTACCGCAAGCAGACCGACCTCACCCACACGCAGATCGTTCTGCTCGCCGTCGAGGCGGCCGTGGAGAAGGGGGTCGCGCAGGTGGTCGAGGACGCGCGCAGGGCACCCAAGTTCCAGTCGAAGCTGTTCGCGGTGAAGCCTGACGACACGGATCTGCGTGGCCTCGGCCCCGTTCAGTTGCAGTACAAGCCGACCAAGGCGCAGCGCGGAATCATCAACGGGCTCGTCGGTGAGTCGGGTCTCCCGGATCACACGAAGTTCCTCGCGATCGTCCTCGACCAGTACCTGCCGGGACGCCGGGACGTGTGAGGTTCGGCGCAGGCCGGGGTGCGTGAGGTTCGGCGAAGATGGAGCGATGAGGGGGTGACGCAGGGGGCGGCGCTCGGAGGCCCGGCGCGGTGAGCGAGACCGAGCCGATGACGAGTGACGCTCCCGGGCGCGAACCGGCCTTCACGGGGGAGAGCGCCGAACCGATCGGCCCCATGGACTTGCCGCCGGCGGACTCACCGCCGGCCGAGCGGGCCGCGCTCGTCGGGGTCAGTATGAAGATGCTGCGTCACTGGGACGCGATCGGCCTCATGCGTCCGAGCGAGCGCACCTGGGTCGGGTACCGGGTGTACTCGGGCGACGATGTCGCCCGGATCCACCGGGTCCTCGTCTACCGTGAGCTCGGGTTCCCGTTCGCCTGGATCGGCCGGACCTCGACGACCCGGCCGTCGACGCGCGCCACCACCTGCGTCGACAGCGGACGCAGTTCATGGAGCCCATCGCGCATCTGCAGAAGGTGGTTCGCGCGGTCGACCGCATGCTGGAGGTCTCGCACACGCCGGATGCGGCTGACTCCGGAGGAACAGGTCGAGATCTTCGGCGAGGACGGGCAGCCCGTGGGTCGAAGGGGCCGAGGAACGCTGGTGCGAACAGCGCGAGGGCGGCGCCTTCACGGCTGTCGGTCTTCCCCGCCCCGCGGGGCAGAGGCGGGCACGGGGTGCGGGGAGAGGCGGGGGCACGGGGCGTGCAGGGATGGTACTCGGCCCCGGGGCCGATGCCCGGCTCCCTCGGGTGATGGACGGGAACGCGTCATGGCTTCCTACGACGAGGTGCTCGCGCCCGCCCGCCGCCGCGGCAGTTCAGCGTGCCGGACCGCGGCGGAGGACAGGACGACGACCACGCCCAGGCTGGCGAAGGCGCCGCAGCCGACGAACACCGGGCCGGGGCCCCAGGCACCGATGGCTGCGCCGACCACCGGATAGCTGAGAGGTGCGAGCCCGACCATGGTGAGCATGAAGACGGAGGTGACCCGGCCGAGGTAGGCCGGGTCCGCGGCGGTCTGCATGAGGGTGCTGCCCAGACTGCCGAAGACACCCGCGTTCAGCCCGATCAGCACGGCCAGTACCACCGCGATCCAAAGGGTGGGCACGAGCGCGATGCCGGCCGATCCCGCGCAGCCGACGAACAGCGTTCCGGCGAGCAGGAGACCGGCCCTGGGCAGCCAGCCGACAACGGCGAGCAGCGCGGCGCTGACCGCCGCCCCCGCACCGAAGCCGCTGACGATCCAGCCGTAGCCGGAAGGACCCCAGCCCCGCTCGGCGTTGAGGAGCACCAGGCCGACATTGAGGGTGCCGGTGAGGCCGAGCTCGTAGATGGCACCGGCGGCGACGAGCGGGCCGATGAGGCGATGGCGGCGGATGTAGCGCAGGCCGTCGAGCAGGTCCTTGAGCGCGGTGTTGCGGCGTTCCGGCTGTTCCGCCTCGCACTGCGCGAGGGGCCGTATCCGTATCGTCAACAGGAGCGGCAGGGACAGGGCGAAGAGCAGCCCGGCGACGGTGAAGGCGGCTGCCGCGCCTCCGAGCCCCATGGCCAGACCGCCGAGCGGCGGGCCCGCGATCTGGCTGAGGCGCATCGACAGCGAGCGCATGCCGGCGACACGGGCCAGTTGGTCGGGGTCGGTGATCCGCGGCGGGAGGGCCCCGATCGCGGGTACGAACAGCGCGTCCACGGCGCCGAAGACGAGCGCCACCGCGACCAGGATCCACAAGGCGGGTGCGGTCAGCGCGATACCGGCGGCCACCGCCAGGATGAGGAGGCAGCGCAGCGCGTCGCTGCCGAGCATGACCCGGCGGGGGTCGAACCGGTCGGCCACCACGCCCCCGCCGAGCATGAGCAACGCCCGCGGCAGCGCTCCGGCGGTCATGACGAGGCCCACTTCGGCAGGTCCGGCGGCCTTCTGGGCGGACCAGCCGAGGGCGACGAAGTACACGCTGTCGCCGACGAGGGAGACGGTGTGCGCGGTGAGCCAGCGCAGCACGTTCCCGTCGCGGTGGGCCGGGGTGGTGACGCGTCTGGGCAGGTCCGTCCCGGCGGTGGTCATGGCGGGCTCCAGGGAGTCGGGGGTGCGGAGGTGTCAGGGCCGGAAGGGGAAGCCGTAGAGGTGTACGGACACGTGCTCGCGGCCCTCGCCGTCGCCGTCCGCTCCGGCGGCCTTGCCGCGCTCTCGCCAGCGCCGTGCCAGAGCGTCGAACTCCTCGCTCATCTCGGTGAGTTCGGCCGGAGTCAGGTCGAGCAGCCACTCGGAGTTGAACGCGGCGTCGGTCCACTCCTTGCCCCAGGCGGACTTCTGGTCCAGATACGTGCGGTACTGGGCGACCCGGGTGTCGAAGATGCCGCGAGTCACCGCGCCGACGGCGGCGGCTCCCTCGGGGGTGTCCAGGAAGTCCGAGTCGCGGAAGCCCCAGCCTTCCTCGGACGCCACCTGCCACCACCGTTCACGTCCGTCGGCCCCCTGACCGTTCGCCTCGGTCACGAATCCGTGCTCGGCCAGCTTGCGCAGGTGATAACTGACCAGCGACGGAGTCTGGTCGACATGCTCGGCGAGCTGGGAGGCGGTCGCGGTGCCCGCTGCGTACAGCACCCGGTAGAGCTGCATCCGCAGGGGATTCATGAACGTCCTCAACCGCGACAGTTCGATGATCTGCTCAGGCTTGCGCTCAGGTGACATGCCCTCACCGTAGATGTGAAGCGAGAACTTCGCAATAATTCCTTCAGAGTTGCTTCTTCAAGGTCGTCATAGAGCTTCAGCTGCCCCGCTCGCTTCACGCGCCCCGCTCGCTTCACGCGCCCCGCTCGCTTCGGGTGCTGTCCTGTGCCGCGCCGACTGCCCCCGACCTGCGTTCCGTTGTTCCGCACGGCTGTCCACCGACGGCGGCTCAGGAACCGGTGCAGCCGCCGTCGACCGGCATCGCCGTGCCGGTGACGAAGGACGAGCGGTCGCTGCAGCGCCACGCCGCCGCCTGGGCCACCTCCGCCGGGTCTGTCATGCGCTTCTGCGCGGCCCGTACGACGACCTCGTGTCTTCCGGTTCCGGGTTGGCGGAGACGACCTCGTCCATCATCTCGGTGTGCATGCCGCCCACAACGAGCGCGTTGATGCGGATTCACCGACGCCCCCGGTACGCCGACGGCCCTGTGTACTCAGACGCAGATCCAAGCCTTACATCAAGCGTGGACACAAGCGTGGACACAAGCATGGGCACAAGCATGGACACAAGCATGGGCACAAGGATGGATAGGCAAACATGGGAACAAACATGGGAACAAACGTGGACGCAAACATGGAGACAAGCATCGACGCAAACACTTCCTCAAGCATGAGTGCAAGCCCGTATCACCAAACCCGCCTCTACCTCCTTCGATATCCCGGCGAAGGCAAGGTGGCCGTCAGACGCTCACCGGTCCCGAGAGCCCGGCGACCGCAGGGCCCGTTGTGTGACCGTCAAGGGCTCGGGGCGCGATGGCGGTGTGCGATCGCCTCGGCGAGGCGTTCGATGAGTTCCCGCGCCGAGGGCGGGCCCAAGACCTCGAAATGGTCGCTGAACTGCCCTCGGCATCGGCATCGGCATCGGCACTGGCACTGGCATCGGCATCACCATTGGCGCCGGCGTCGGCCGACCCCGTGCTCAGCAGGCGCTTACCGAGGATTCGTTTGGCGATGTCGAGATGGTCCGCGTCCAGCCGCACGGTCACGACGAGGTCCTGCGCGCCCTCCAGGCTCGCACCGAGTGTTCCGGCCAGCTCGGTGAGCGTGGTGTTTGCGCGCAGCCTGCGGGGTTCGTCCAGTACCTCCCAGTCCGCGAGGCGGCTGAGCGCGTACATGCGTGGTTCGCCGTCCGTATCGGCTAGGAGGTACCACCGGCCGGCGCGCAGGAGCACTCCGTAGGGATCGACGACGATCGGCCGGTGGTGCCGGGCGCCGCTGCGCCGGTACCGGACGCGCAGGCGCCGTCCACGACGCAGGTCATGGGATCACCTCGGCTCATGGGGGCCACTCATGGGACCACCTCCACGTAAACATGACGTGAAGTGTCATGTTTACGTGCCAGTGTGGCGGACACGGCGGACACGGCGGACACGGTGGCCCGCCCCGACGCGGGCGACCGTCCAGGACGAAGGAGAAGCAACACTGTGGCGAACCCCAACCTGTTCCTGATCTATGTGACCGACGTCGAACGAGCCACGCGCTTCTACAGCGACCTGTTCGAGATGGAACCGGTCGTCACGACACCGCGCTACGTGCCGTTCGAGGTCGCGCCCGGGGTGCTGTTCGCGTTGTGGAGCGGGCGTAGCGAGACCGTGACGTCCGCGACCCCGCGTACGTCCGAGGTCGGACTCATGGTCCCGGGCGCCGCTGCCGCGGTCGACGAGGTCCACGAGCGGTGGCTCGCCAAGGGCGTGACGGTCGTCGAGGAACCGCACGACGAGGTCTTCGGCCGTACCTTCGTCGTCACCGATCCCGATGGCAACCTCATCCGCGTATCCCCGGTGGACTGACCGGGCGGATCGTACGGCCGGTCGTGCGGTGGGCCGGACGGGTCGGCCGGACCGGCAGACCAGTGGACCGGCGGGAACCCGCGCGGGCCGGCCGAGCGGACGGAGTGGGCCGAGCGGACGGAGTTGGGCCGAGCAGGCCGAGGCCAAGAGCGTCGTCCCACATCAGGAGCACGCCGATTCAAGCCCGGCGTGCTTCGTCCGCCGATTGCACAGCTTCCACCGCCTGGTTGTTTCGGCGTCCCCGCCGCCGGAACACCATCGAGGCCAGGATCGAGCCGATCACCAACGGCCCGGCGACCCAGCGCATCACGGCCGACGGCCAGCTCCACACCTCGCCGGTGAACCGGCCCACCGACGCGACGGCCAGTGACGCCCCCAGCAGCACAAAGCCGAGCCCCCAGGTGCGAGTGGTCCAGACGGGCCCCCGAGCCAGCTCCGGATATTGGTGGCGCCGGTGCGTGGCCGAACATCCCAGCCACACGCATCCCAGGCCCATAGCCATCATGAATACGTCCATGGCCGCCTCGAACAACGCCATCACGTCGCGAACCTCCGCCCCTCCACCACACGAGCAACTCCGAACGCCGCAGCCGGAAGACCCGTCGCTGTGGTTCCCCCACCAGGATGAGCTTTCGGCCGGGCCCATGCGCCTGCCGGATTGGGCAGGGAATACGCCCCGCAGTATTCCGGGAACCGGCAACATGAGCGAGTACACGGCAGCGGAACCGGTGCGCGAATGTCTCGGACTCGTGAGTACCTGGCCTGCGAGTACTTGGCTTGCGAGTACCTGGCTTGCGAGTGTCTCGGGCTCATGAATACCTGGCTTGCGATTACCTCGGGCCGGAGAACGCGGGATCCGAGGGCCGGCGGACCCGGGCTCCGTTCCGCGGTACTCGGCGTCGGCGTGCGGAAATCGGCTTCGACGCCGTACGGAAACGCCTCTACTGTGACGTGGTGAAAACTCAGGTGATCGTATTGAACGGCGGATCCAGTTCGGGCAAATCCGGGATCGCTCGGTGTCTGCAGTCCACCCTGCCGGATCCATGGCTCGCTGTCGGGGTCGACACCTTGATCGAGACGATGCCCGCCTCCATGCAGGCATCGGAGTCCGGCATCGACTTCACCGCGGACGGCGGCGTGAGCATCGGAGCGGAGTTCCGGGTGCTGGAAGCGGCATGGATGGAGGGGCTCGCAGCGATGGCTCGTGCGGGCGCCCGGATCATCGTCGACGATGTCTTTCTCGGCGGGGCGGAGTCCCAGCAGCGGTGGCGGAAGGCTCTCGGCGGACTGGAGGTGTTGTGGGTCGGCGTCAGGTGCGAGAGCGCGGTCGCCGCAGGCCGCGAGATCGCCCGCGGAGACCGGCTCTCCGGTATGGCCGTGTCGCAGGCGGAGGTGGTCCACCGGGACGTGCTCTACGACCTGGAGGTGGACACCACGCGCGCCGAATCCCTGGAGTGCGCGCGGACCATCGCCGCCCAGGTCGTCTGATCACGGTCTCGGCGGCTCACCGTCGGCGGCAAGCAGGTTTTCGCACTCGACCCGGCCGTCGTCGGTGACCGTCAGCCTCCCGATCACGCGGCCGAGTCCGCGTCGGGCCTGCGGGGCGGAAGGAAGGCTCCGGGCCGTCTTGCGAGCTTTCCGAGCCGTCTTCCGGGCCCTGCGCCCGTGAGGCGGCTCGGACGGCGACATGTCGCCGTCTCCAGGCGTTCACGCCTCGCCCGCGGACCCGGGCTTCGCACCGCTGTCCTCGTGGAGTATGAGCATCGCGTGTTCGTGCTCGCCGTACCGTACGGTCTCCGTGTGCTGGAAGCCGTGCTTCTCCAGAAGTCGTACCGAGCCGGTGTTCCCGACGAAGGGATCGGCGTGGAGCGGGCGCGTCCGCTCCCGCTCCAGAAAGAGCGTCAGTGCCCGGGTGCCGATGCCCCGGCCCCAGTAGCCCCGTCCGAACCAGTACCCGATGAAGCGTCGGTGCCGATCCCACCAGGCGACGACATTGCCCGCCGTCTCGCCATCCACGGTGACGGTCTGCACGAAGACGGTCGGGTCCCCGAGGACCTTCGTGGCCCAATGGGTCATGAACTTCTCCCGGTCCCGGGGAGCGAACTTCGATCGCCGGACGGCCTCCGCGTCGTGTTCGTACCCGAAGAAAAACTCCAGATCGGCCTTTTCGACGTCCCTCAACCGCACATCGTTCGTCATACTCGGCGAGTCTGGCACCCGGCACTGACAACGACTCCGGGTCGTTGTTCGTCAGCCGATTCCGTGGCCGATTCCGTGGCCGATTCCGTGGCCGATTCCGTGGCCGATTCCGTTTGTTCCTCGGCTTGTTCCTCGGCCGCCCCCGGTGAGTGCGGGAGCCGAGGATTCCGGCGGTGAAGTCCGCCAGCCGTTCGCGCAGTTCTCCGCGTGGCACCCCCTTCTCGCCGGCCGGGTATGCGACGAGGTCGGCCCGGGTGGCGGCAAGCGGCGTGAGCGGTGAAGCCACTGTCGGCCGGGCCCGGGACGCGCTCCAGAAGGTCCCGGAGCAGCGCGTGCCACCGCTCGTAGTACTCGGTCCGGTAGGGGCTGTCCGCGCCGTTTCCTTCCAGGGCGAGCGCGAGATGGGGTTGTCGCGCTTGAAGAACAGCCCGGCATCGAGCAGGGCCGGTACGCGCTGAAGCGGCGGCGTGGCGGGCCCCAGTGGCGGAGGCCCTTTGCCACTGGGGACGCGATCGTCACCCAGGTCACCGGCCGTCCCGTGGCTCGCCACCACCTGACCCCCGACGCCCCTGCGCGTCCGGTCGGCCACGGTGATACCGGTGCAGTTCGCCACGATGCTTGCCGATATGGGCCATGCCATCGCCGGGGCCGAAGACCGCACCACCGACACCGTCCGCGGCTGACCGGCCGCCCGCCGCTCTCAGTCGACGTCAGGGTGTTCGTCGTCGGGCACCCAGCGCAGCACGTCACCGGGCTGGCAGTCGAGTGTGCGGCAGATCGCGTCGAGCGTCGTGAACCGTACGGCCTTCGCGCGACCGTTCTTCAGCACGGCGATGTTGGCCGGCGTGATGCCGACGGCGGCGGCGAACTCGCCGACCGACAGGTTGCGTTTGGCGAGTTGGAGGTCGAGGTCGACGATGATCGCCATCAGATCACCTCGGCGATCTCGGTCTGCAGGTCCGTCGCCTTGCGCAGGAGACCGCGCATGATGACGACCAGCATCGCGAACGACGCTCCGACGCCGACGGCCACGATCGCGGCGGCCAGGGCGCTGACGGCGCCCATGTTGCCGTTGGGGGAGGGGACGTCGGTCAGGGCCAGGTGGCCGGCTACCCCGATCGCCAGCAGTGTCGCCACGGCCGAGGAGCCGATGATGACATCGACCCATCGGAAGGCCAACGGTGTGAAGATCGCGTCCCGTCGGACCATGGTGAGCAGCATCCATATGGCGACGAGCGCGACTTGGACGCAGGCGATGCCGACGATCGCCACCGTCACGTAGGGCGCGGCGAACGGGGCGTAGGGGGGAAAACGGTCGACCTCGTCGGCTGCCGTGGTCGGGATGACCACGATCTGACCGAAGAGACCCACCACGATCGCTGCGGCGATACCGGCCCGGAGCATGACTATGAAGAGGCGATTCATGTATCGATTCTCGATAGATGTCGATCGAAAGTCAATCGATCGCGTGTGACGCCGGCCGTGTGTACAGCGGCGGGGTTGCGGTACGCACGGCCGGAGCATCGGCGGTTTCGTGCCCGCCCCGTACCGGCGCTTCGTGCGTGTGCTCACGGCCCACGGCGGTGTGGTGGCCTACGGGTCACGGCTTGCGTGCCGCCATCGAGCGGCGTGCGGCGTAGACGAGCGCACCGGCCGCGAGCACCGCGGCGCCGGAGACGACCGAGGCCGACGGAAGGGCGAGGGCCAGGGTCAGGCAGCCTGCCAGCCCGACGGCGGGGATCAGCCGGCGGGGGCGGCCCGCGTCGGGGGCGAGGGTCCAGGCGGAGGCGTTGGCGATGGCGTAGTAGACGAGCACGCCGAAGGAGGAGAACCCGATCGCCCCGCGCACGTCGGCTGTCGCGGCGACCACCGCCACCACGGCGCCGACGAGGAGTTCGGAGCGGTGGGGCACCTTGAAGCGGGGGTGGACGGCGGCCAGGGCGTGGGGCAGGTGACGGTCCCGGGCCATGGCCAGGGTCGTACGGGAGACGCCGAGGATGAGGGCGAGCAGGGAGCCGAGCGCGGCGACGGCGGCGCCGACGCGTACGACGGGGATGAGCCGGTCGGCGCCCGCGGCCCGCGCGGCGTCCGACAACGGAGCCGTCGCCTCGGCCAGTTGCTCCGGGCCGAGCGTCGTCAGGACGGCGACGGCGACGACGGCGTACACGACCAGGGTGATGCCGAGCGCGAGCGGGATCGCCCGGGGGATGGTGCGTGCGGGGTCGCGGACCTCCTCCCCGAGGGTGGCGATACGGGCGTAGCCGGCGAACGCGAAAAAGAGCAGGCCCGCCGCCTGGAGCACCCCGCCGACGGTGGCGTCGGAGCCGATGTCCAGTCGCGCGGCGTCCGTCGCGCCGGAGGTGAGCGCGGCGACCACCACGGCCGCGAGCACCGCCAGGACCACCGCGACGATCGCGCGGGTCAGGAGCGCGGATTTCCGCACACCCGCGTAGTTCACGGCCGTCAGCACCACCACGGCGGCCACCGAGACCGCGTGCGCCTGCCCGGGCCACACGTACGAACCGACCGTGAGCGCCATCGCCGCGCAGGAGGCGGTCTTGCCGACTACGAAGCCCCATCCCGCCAGGTAGCCCCAGAAGTCGCCGAGGCGCTCGCGACCGTACACATAGGTGCCGCCCGAGGCCGGGTAACGGGCGGCCAGCCTCGCGGAGGACGTCGCGTTGCAGTAGGCGACCACGGCGGCCAGGGCCAGGCCGAGCAGCAGGCCGGAGCCGGCCGCCTGTGCTGCCGGGGCGAGGGCGGCGAAGATTCCCGCACCGATCATCGACCCCAGGCCGATCACCACGGCGTCGGTCACGCCGAGCCGCCGCTGCAGTTCGTCCGGGACACCGGTGGTCGATGGCTTGTTCACGGGCGCGCTCCTCGGCGGTCGGCCACAGGGGTCATGGGTTCCGATATCGGCAGACGATAGAGGAGCTTCGGGAAGGCGCCCACGCCCGCGTGCGCCGTCGCTGCTTCCGTTCGCCGCCGTCCTGCTCGCCGTATTCGTCGTCCCCATGTCCATCTCGGGCAACGCCGTCGCCGGTCCGTTCGGCTTCGTCACGAAGCCGACGTATCTGCCGGGCCACCTCACCACGGACGCCGGGCGCGGCACGGGTGCCACCGGGCTGCTGATGGTGCTGCTGTGGGGGCTCGCGGCGATCTGCCCGGTCCTGGGGCTGGTCGACCTCGCGCTGACGGCTTCGCCGTCCGGGCGGGCCGGCAGGTCACCGTCGGACGCCACTGCCACCGGGTCGATGCTGAGCACGGTGCGAGCCTCGCGCGGGGGATGGTGGCGGAGCCGGCCTCGAGGGGGTGTGAGCGGTGCTTGCTCGCACCCCTCCGCCGGTGGTGTCGGGGCCTTCGGCCGGGTGTGGTCAGAAGCTGTCTCCGAACTGACGATGCTGTGGCATGCCTGCGTGAGCGTTCTCTACGGTGACGCCATGCCCACCGAACCAGCCCCAGGTCAACCCGTACGCGCATACCTCGCCACCCCCGACGGGCGACGCCTCTCCTACCTCGACTTCGGGCCGGCCGGGGGGCGGCCCTTGCTCGGGTTGCACGGGCACCTTGGCGAAGGCGCCGACTTCGCAGAGCTCGCCCGCGCCTTGAGCCCCGACGGGTGGCGGGTGGTCGCACTGGATCAGCGCGGGCACGGTGACTCCGACCGGGCGAAGCGGTACGACCGGGACGGATACCTCGACGATCTGAGTCTCCTGTTCACTCATCTGGGCCTTGACCATCAGCTTCCCCTGCCCGTCGTCGGGCACTCCCTCGGTGCCATCAACGGCTACTACCTGGCCGCGACCCGACCTGACGCTGTAAGCGCCCTGATCAACATCGACGGGCCCGTGCACCTGCCAGTCGTGGACCCCGCCCCGCTGTCCGTTCTGCTCGCCCTTCCGTACTCCGCCCCCACGCGCGAGGAACTCCTCGCCGCCTGCGGTTCGTTGACGCCCTTGCTGGAAAACGGACTGCGGCCGCACCATGACGGGTGGCGGCTCGGCTGTCACCCTGCGGACATGGTCGACTCCGACACCCGCGTCCTCGGCGACCACTGGCACCAATGGCTGGGCTCCCACTGCCCAGCGCTGCTCCTGCACGGCACGGCCAGCACCGTGCTGCCCACTGCACAGGCCCGCGCGATGGCATCTCGACGCCACGGCACCACCCTGGTCGAACTGCACGCCGACCACTGGGTTCATCTGCGGAGGCCGAAGGAGTCAGCGGTTGCAATCCGCCGATTCCTCGACTCCATGCGTTGCCCGCGTCCTCGTCGCTTCGTAGCGGCCAACATTCATGCGCAGCAGGAACGAGGCATGCCGCCGACATCATCCGGTTCCCACTGGAGCCGTGCCGATGCGGTGCCGATGCCGTGCAGCGCAGCCCGTACCGGGCCCTGACCGTCATCGCTTCCCCCGCTGGTTCTCGTGCGGGGGCAGGTGTCGCCGCGTCTCCCCGTTGTAGTCCGTCACCTTCGGCATGTCCCCCGCCGTCCGCTCCCTGACACCGCCCGTCGCCACCCGCCGTCCGTTCTCCGACGCCATCGACCGACGCCCGCCATCCGTCGCAAGGGAGCCGAGCGGCCCGTCGGGCCGGCCCGACGGGGGGCTGTCGTGATCGACAACGACCTACCAGGCATGCTGGACTTCTGGTGGCGGCCGACAGGGACGACGGGGCCTCTTCGGCCACCGCCGTGCCCGGCGCACCGTGCCCCGGCACGTACGACGGAGGAGGGGAGGGCGAAGTGCCGGAACGTACGCACGAGTTCGGGAAGTACGGGGCCCAGGGCGTCAAGGGCCACGAGTTGGTCGCCCGTCGGCTCGACGAACTCGCGGGCGGCATCGCCACCCCCGTCACCGCCAAGCGCGGCCTGATGGCCCGCCTGCACTACCTGACGAGGTCGGCCCACAGCCGCGCGGCGGCACGGGACGCCGGCCTGACCGTCACCGACCGCACCCTCAAGGCGTGGCTGGACGGCAGGCGCAGCCCCTCGCCCAAGAATCTCGAAAGGATCGAAAGGGCCTACCGCACGGTCCGCCGCGCGAACGTGGCCCGATACCTGCTCCGCCGCCTCAACGCCCAAGGGCGCGGCACACGCGTCGAGATCCACCCCCTCAACCAGTCCCAGGTGCCGCGCCCGCGTCAGAGGTTCCTGGAGTTCCGCACGCTCAACATCCGTCACTGGGACCGGATCATCGACGCGTGGGCCCGCGAGGACGATGCCGCGCTGGACGCCGCGTGGGTGGACCAGATCGTCGACCTCGGCTCGCAGTGGGGGCAGTACGAGTACTGCACCAGCGTCGGCTTCGCCGCGTAACAGGTGGTGATCGCGTGCAGTGACGCACGCTACGGCTGTGCCCTGACGCACGCTACGGCTGCGCCCCGACGGCCTCCTGCCACCCGTTCGGGGCATGACGAGCTTTCACCTGTTGTCGGTTCACTCGTTCGGCCCTGGTTGGCAGCGGTGACGCCGGGTGTCGATACCCGTTCGGGTGATGTAGGTCCCTCCAGTGACCTAATTCCAAGATGATCGTGATGAGATCAGTTTCGGAACTTTCGTCCCCTGATGGGAGAAACATGCGCATTCGAACCGCTATGGCCGCCACTGCTATGGCCGCCGCGGCCGTTCTCACCGGCGCCGGTGCCGCCGCTGCCCACTCCGGTGCGGCGGGCGCCGCCATCGGCTCGCCCGGCGTCCTCTCCGGCAACGTCGTCCAGGTCCCCGTGCACGTCCCGATCAACTTCTGTGGGAACAGCATCAGCCTCATCGGTGCGCTGAACCCGACGTTCGGCAACACGTGCGTCAACCGCTAGTGCCGTGAGGGGCAGTGGTGCCGGCAACGACACCAGGACGGCGACCGCGCCCGTGCCTGCCCTGAACAGGACTGTGCCGGTGGTCTGACACATGACGCGGGGTCCGCTCGGAATCGCCCGGGCGGACCCACGCGTGTGCGGCCTCGAAACCTCACGGCCCGCGCACAGCCCGAGTTCTCGTTCGCACCGGACAGGCGTCTGTACGCGCCCGGCGAGGGGCTGTTCAACGGGGGTCGGTACGGCCACCGGCGAGGCGTACGGCCTCATCGAAGTACGCGCGCTCACGCGATCCCTCAGGCGCTCCGAGAACGGCGAGCCCCCGGTCCGCGAACGGCCGGAACAGCCGCCCGTGCCGGACCAGAGTGTCCGGGCCCGGGGTACCGGTGTCCTCGAGCGTCGTAAGTGGCAGGGTGCGCGAGGCCCCCACCGTCATCGTCACCGCCCACCGGGTGATGTCGTCCTCTCCGAGGGGGAGGGGCGCGAAGCGCACGCCGCTCACCTCTTCCCAAGCCACCCGGCGGCGCGACCACGGCCGGAGGATCGCGACCCCGGATTCGTCGAAGCACACGGCGAACCGGCCCCGCAGCGCGAAATGCAGCACGACCGGCAGCAGCAGGCAGGCCGGGAGGAACCACCATGTGGGATGGTCCCCCAGGAGACCGAGGACACCCGCGACGGTGACCAGAACCCAACTGAACGCCGTCTCGGCGCACAGCCACTCAACCCGCAACGGCCCTTCCAGCACACGTACTTTCACCGCCGCGGCCACGCCCGCACCACCCGCCACCTCTCGCTGCCTGTGTCATCGTTCATAGCGTGCTCAAGGTAGCCCACCGCGGTGGGCCCATGGCATGAGCATGTGTACCCAACCGCGCTCTGGGGCGCGCGCCCCCACGACAGAGGGGTTGCATGTGCCGTAGCGGCATGTGGTCCAGTAGGCGGCGAGCACGACATCGAGAGGTTCCCTCGCATGCCCCTTCCTGCGATTCCCCGCCGGGTCAAGATCGGCGATGCCGCCGCGTTCGCCGGGACCACACCCCGCGCCATCCGCCACTACCACGCCATCGGGCTCCTCGCCGAACCGGAACGCGGCAGCGATGACCGCCGCCGCTACGGATACGACGACGTGATCCGCCTGCTGTGGATCCGCAGGATGGCCGATGCGGGTATCTCCCTGGATGACATCCACGCCGCCTTTAAGGGCACCACCGGCATCGAGCAGTCCCTGGCCCGCCTGGAGGATTCCCTCGCTTCCAAGGCTTCCGCCATCGAGGCCCAGCGGGCCGCCGTGAACCATCTCCGCGAGGTGGGCAGCCCCCTGGGCCTGCTCTCACCGCTGGTCACTGGCCGCCTGCGCGATCTACCGCCCGGGGCCCTGCGCTCCGCCGACCTCGACAACCTCCTGGTCACGGAGCGCATCTTCGGCCCCCTGGGCGCCGCTACCCAGGTCGACCGGTTCATCGTCCTGGCCACCCACCCCGAGCTGCGGGCCGAGGAGGACCGACTGGCCGAGGCCGAGGCGGCCCTGGACGACACCATGTCCCCCGACGACCCCCGCATCGAAGACCTGGCCGCCCAGCGATGTGATCACGAGACCGCCCTGGCAGCCGCCATCGAAAAATCCGGCCTGGAAGAGGCCCTCAACGTCCTCCTGGACCAGGAGGACGAGCACGCCGACGAGGAAAAAGACGGGGCGGGGATGAGCGTGATGGAGGCCGTCGGCAAGATGCCGTACGACTTCTCCCCGGCCCGCGTCCGGTACGAGGAACGTGTCATCGAACTGTTTCACTCGGCCGATCAGGACGGCGACAGGGACCCACGGACCTGCTGACTGGCGTCGGCGCCCAGAGCGAGCCCGACAAGAGCAGCCCGGAGTGGTGCGGCGAGCGTAACCCCATTGCCCCCGGCGGCCGTTGGAATTGTGTGACGAAAACCAAAGAGTACGCCGAGGGCACCTGCCCGCTGGTCTCCCAGTGCCGTCTGCCGCTGTCCACGCGCACCGTCAACCACCTCGCCGATCTGCTGCGCCAGCACCTCAAGGCGATACGGTCCAGGTGGCGGATCCTGCCGCCTGGGAAGATCGCAGTGATCGTCCTGGCCGTGCTGCGCCACGACCAGCGCCTGTCCGACATGGCTGGCGGCAACAACGTGTCCGAGTCCACCGTCCGCCGCTGGCGCGACGAGCTGATCACGCTGCTCGACGCCCAAGCTCCGCGCCTGGACCGCGCCCTGAAGAAGGTCGCCAAGCGGGGCGGGGAAGTAGTCCTCATCGACGGCACCCTCATCCCCACCCAGCGCCGCACCGGAAGAGCCGACCGGCGGAACTGCTCCGGCAAACACCGCCATCACGGCCTGTACTTCCTCGCCCTCACCGACGAAAACGGCCGCCTGATCTGGATATCCGCCGCCCGGCCCGGACGCACCCACGACATCACCGCAGCCCGCCACGACCACATCCTGGCCCACCTGCGCGCCGCCGGCCTCGGCGCCCTCGCGGACCTCGGCTTCCGCGGCCTGGACAACGACGTACACGACCCATGATCGTCACCGGCTTCACAGCCAGCCGCGCCCACAAGCTCAGCCCCGGCCAGAAGGACGCCAACCGTGTCCTCGCCGTCGGACGCGCACCGGTCGAGCACGGATTCGCCCACCCATTGGCGAGTGAGATCACCAGCGGAACTGCCAGAAGCTCCGCCTCGTCATGGGACCCGGCCACCAGCCGCCACTCGCGAACCACAGGATGAGATGCGTTCGCTCAGTTCAAATCCTTTTCCGGTCGGCCCGAGCTGCGTGGGGAATTCGCGGAGTCAGGCACGGTTGAGTAGCTTGGTCGGGATGTACCCCACCGCCCTTGGGGGCTCCGGCTTCGTGGCGGCGCGTACCTGGCTTTCTTTACAGGTCGTGGCCTGGTTCGTTCAGGTGGGGAACTCGCCCAGCCAGCCGCGGGTGAGCAGGTGGTGTGGGAGGTATCCGGATTCGACGTCGATCGGCATGCCGCCGTCGTAGGCGAGGCAGGCCAGGGCGAGCGGGGCCAGGGCGAGATGCCCGGCGGGCTTCTCGACCCGGTCCTCGTCGGCGGTCCAATAGGCCTTGTGGAGTTCCAGGGCCTGGACGAGGAACTCGTTGAAGCCGGCCGGGTTGTTGGTGACGAAGAGGTAGAAGAGATTGATCGGCGGGGCGAGGACGCCCTGGAGCAGGGCGCGCGGAGCCATGGTGGCCACATCCGGGTGCGACGTCTCGACGGCGAGGGTGAGCTTCTCCACCAGCCCAGGCCCTTGGAGCCAGTAGGTCTGGAGGGTGTCGACCCAGTGCCGGACGTACTCGTCGTATCCGCCGGCCGCGATGCGGTGCAGCGGGACCTGGGCCAGTTCGGTCATCCGTTTCTGGTCCCGGCACACCACGGCCAGCCAGAACGTCGTCAACCACGTACCGAGATTTGCGTAGCTCGCCGGGCCGGTGGCAGGGAGCGTGCGCATCTCCCGGTTGATGCGGCACTCCACGGTCCCCTCGTCCGCGCACGCGGTGGCGAAGATCGCAGACCCCAACTGGAGCGTGTTCACCACGGCTTCCCACGTCTCAAGCCTCGCCGCGCGCGGATCGACGGTACAACGCGCACCAAGATGCAACACCGCGTCGTTGAAGGTTACATCGAGTGAGTGCGGATACTCCTCCAACTTGTCAATGTCCTCAGCCAGATTCCCCCCGAGATACTCGGCCCATTCCTCTTCCGTGGCGCCAGGCGTGAAATGACGGGTCACGATAATGGTCACGGTAGAGTCCCCTTGGAGATGTCGAAACGCTGATAGTGGTGTCCATTGTACGCGTGTCCGTTGCGGTCGCCCTTGACGACCACGTAGTCCAGCTCGCCGTTATCCAGCGCAGTCTTCAATGCGCGGGCGAGGTCCCGTTCGCTCTTGATCGTCTTACCTCGCTCCTTCATTTCGCTGATGATGTCGAGGAAATATTCTCGCGAGCCTTGGGAAGCTCTGCGCCCGTCGGGAAGGTTCCGGGCTCCGAGTTTCGTGTCCACGCTGCTCTTGGCTTCGATGACAACGTATCTGCCGTCCGGTCGGCGCCATACCTGGTCGAATTGGTCATTGCCATTCTTTGGCCCATGAAGCGTCTGCTTGACGGCCCCGGGGTGGTTTTCCGCTATGTAGTGGTGCTCCGCGACGAACTCGCCGTAGTTCTCCGTCACCTTGATCATCTGCGCGTGCGATTCCCTGTACACGCCGCGGCTTTCCGACCACAGGCCCAGGGATTCGTCCGTCCCGTGAATCTTGTAGGCGGATTCTGCATCCTTCTTGAGCAATTCAGCGATCTTGTCCCACGCGACTGCGAAGTAGCGGTTTCTGGTTGCTTCCTTCAGCCTTGCCAGGCGCGTCCCATCCGACACCGTGTCCGCGCCTCTGTGGACGAGTTTCGGATCGAGGTAATGAGGCTTCGGGGGCTCGGGAGCGTCCTTGGCTGCAATCCAGGGGGAATTTTCGCCCGTTCTTGTGAGCTGCGGTGGTGTGGTGAGGCTCTCGTCCTTGAAGTCGAGATTCTTTCGATTTCCGTTGCTCTTGTAATAATTTTCGAAATATCCAGGTTCCTTGTTGGCTCGATAGACCTGGATCTCTTGGATCTGCTTCTCGGTGAGATGCCCGGGCGGGCCGTACGGGTTGTCGCCGTCCAGCATGAAGCTGGGACGTTTCACCGGATTGTGCGAGGTGCCGGATCCCCCCGTCGCCGCATCGTCGGCCGCGCGGGACGCGTCGTCCGCGCCGGTGGCGAGGTCGTCCAGGCCGCCCGAGCCCGGCGTGCCCGGGTGGGCGCCGCCCGTGCCCGGGCCGTCGGTGTGGCCGGTACCGCCCGGCCCGTCCGTGTGGCCGGGGCCGTTCGAGGGCTCCGGGTGGGCGCCGGAGGTCGGGCCGTCGGTTCGGCCGCTGCCCGTCGCCGGGCCATCGGTGTGGGCGCGGTTCGGGGGCGGGGGGTCGGCGTGGCCGCCCCGCGGGGCGTTCAGGTCGTTGCGCGGCATGCCGTTGCCGACGTGTCCGCCTGGCCGGTGGTCGGGTGCGTGGCCGCCCGGGGTGGTGTCCGGGTGGGGGCCGGGGGTGTGGTCGCCCCGGGACAGCGGGTTTGGGGCGTGGTCCGGGTGGCGGAGCGGGTCGAAGATGTCGGAGCCCAGGCGGATCGCGTCGTCGCCGTTGCGGGCGCCGACCGCGGCCAGTTCGCGTTCCGGGACCGTGGCCGTGGCGGGCGCGTGCGGGTTCGGAGCGGCGGTCCGGGGGGTGCCCTCGCCTGGGGCCGGATCGCCCTTGGGGGCGTTCTCGGCCCGCTGGATGAGCGCGCCCTCGGCGTCGTAAAGGTGACCTGCGGGGTCCATGAACTGCGCGGGACCGTCTACGGGCAGTTTGACCGTGCCTGGTGGGAAGGTGACGGTGCCCTCGGGGAGCTTGACGGTGCCGTCCGGGAGTCTGAACGCGCCCTCCGGAACCGCCGTGCCCGACGGGAGATGAATCGTTCCGTCAGGCAGCATCTTCGAGCCGTCCGGGAGCGCGACGGCGCCGTCGATGTTGATGTTCGGGACCTCGAAGGCTCCGATGCCCTTGAGGCCGGTCATGACGTCGCCGATCTTTGCCAAGCCCGCACCGGCGCCTTTGAAGACGTACGTCATCGGGTCGATGGCCCTGCCGGCCTTGCCGGCCAGCGAGATCGTCCTGGCGGCGGCTCCCGCCTTGCCGGCGCCACCTGCGGCGCCGCCGACGCCACCGGTGAACACCGTGGTCAGGGCGTTGAAGGTGACCCCACCGGCGGCGCGGGCGGGGTTGGAGCCCCATGTGTCCCATGCCACGAGAGCCTTGCCGGTCTCCTTCATCGCGGTACGCGAGTCGCGCAGCCAGGACGGCAGCATGCTGTCGGGGGCGGCCCAGTAGGCGATGCCGGCGGTGGGCAGGAGGGTGATCACCACGCCCGTCAGGAGTTTGCCCAGGCCGGTCCAGGCCTGTCCTGCCGCGTCCCAGCCGTCGACGCCGACCAGGGTGCCCAGGCCTTTGATCGTGCCCCATACGCCGTCGACTATGAGCCCTTTGCCGAACTCCCAGGCGTGTTCCCATACTTGCCAGTAGGGGATCGACTCCTCGACGGCGTCGCCCCAGGGCAGGCTCTCGGACTGCTTGAGGGCTTCGGCGTCGTAGCCGTACATGCCTTCGGCGTTGGAGCCGTCGTTGACCTTCAGAGGCGTGCCGCCGAACAGCGCGACGATCTTGGCGTGGCAGGCCCGTTCCGCCTCCTGGAACTGGGTCCACACCTCGGCGATCTCGTTGCGGCGAGCGAGGTTCTCGTCGATCAGGTCGCCGTCCTCGCGCCACTTGTCGTCGTCGGCGATCCGGGTACGGAACTTCTCCGCCTCGACGCGCAGCTCGTTCAGGCGCTTGACCAGCGGGCGGATGTTTTCGGCGTACGTGCCGAGCGCTCCGGAGATCACGCACATGTCGGAGCTGAGCCGCAGGGCCTTGTCCGCGACGGGCTTGGTGGTGGCGAACAGTTGGTCGGCCTCGGGCGCCTGATAGAAGGCCCGCAGCCCACCGAAGGTGGTGTGGATATCGCTGCCCGCGGTGGAGATCTTCGGACCGTGGCCGCTGAGGGCCTTCACCTTCGCGTCGAGTTCCGCCTCGTTCCCGGTGAAGACGGGCACCTCTCCCGGGATGACCGGCTCGTCGCCGCTCACTTCTTCCCCCTTATGCCCTTCAGAAGGTCCAGACGTACCTGGCGGGCCGCGTCCTGGGCCTCCTTGGCCGTCTCCAGGTCGCCTTCGACGTACGCGTTCGTGGCCTTGGCCGCGCCCAGGACGGCGGCCTGGGTCCGCTCGGCCATCGACGTGAACTCCTTGCCGCGCTCCACCAGGTACTCGGAGAGCGCCGCGGCCACCGGTCCCAGGGCCTTGCGCGTCAAGTCGTCCGACGGCGACGGGGGCCCTTGGAGCCGGGTCACGGCCGCTGATCCGGGTACCGCAGTCCCGGCGGCCTTGGCCGCCGCCTGCATGTCCTCGATCATCGCGTTCAGGGCCTTCTCCAGCTCCCCGGCCTTGGTGCCGGTGAGCCGCAACTGGCCCTGTACGCCCTGTGGTTTGATGTCCCAACCCGTCATGGACCGCCCCCCACGTGAATCCGTCAGTTGGTAACCGGTGAACCTTCAGCCGGAGTTGTCGGCCTGACCGCCGACGTCGTCGGGCGGTCACGCCGATGTCGTCGGGCGGTCAGCCGATGTTGTCGGGCGGTCAGCCGATGTTGTCGACTGCCGCCTTGGCCCGTGCGAGTGTCTGCTGAGCCGTCGCGTCGTTCTTCTCCAGCGTCGTCTTCAGCAACTGGATGATGTTCTTGACCTCCTGCGACGCGTTGTTCCAGCGCAGTTCCTTGGCGTGGTACTCGTCCGACACGCCGTCGGCCTGGAAGTCCTTCATCGCGGCCTTCACCTGAGTGTCACGTGCCGTGATCACCTGTTCCAGACGGGCGATCACCGCCTGGATGTTGGTCTGCGCCTCGGTCGACGCCGACATGTCGTACGAGCGACGGTCACTGCCGGATGCCATCGAAAACCACTCCCCGTGAGGTATACGTCAGTAGGTGCGAGGGACGGGCCGTCAGCGACGGCCCGAGAAACGGGCCGCGTCGAAGTTCGCCGTCGACATCTGCGTCCGTGCGTTCTCGCCCTGCTCCTGGTCACCCGAGCCGAACGCCGACTCCATGCCGGACTGACCGCCCAGGATCGCCTGGAGCGAGCTGTTCAGATCGGCCGTGATCTCGTCCGAACGCGACTTGAACAGATCGAACGCCGCCTTGCCCGAACCGTTGAACTTGCCCTCCAGCGGCGCCGCCGCCTGGATCAGCTGGCGGATCAGCAGTCCCAGATCGTTGGTGGACAGGTTCGACTGCTGCATCAGGGTCGTCAGGACCCCGGCTCCCATGTCGAACTTCATCAGCTTCCCCCTGTCGGTCTGATGTTCGGATGCTCACTCATCTGTATCAACTCAGGCGTCACACGTGCAATTTGCATTCGAGGTGTTGTGACAGAGGTATGACACGGCCTCACCGGCTCAAGCGCCCTTCAGATGCCGCATCAGCAGTTCGAAGTCCTTCCACGCCGACAGGTCGGAAGGATCGCCGGGCAGCGGGTAGTACAGCGCCGCACGCGTCTTCGGGCCCAGCTCGACCGGAGCCTGCGACAGCGGCGTGCGGCGGGCACGGTCGCCCGGCATCGCCCGCACCTCCTCGGCGCCCAGTACGAACGCCAGCGGCGCGCCCGGTCCTTCGAAGCAAGGGGGTACGGCCAGATCGCGGCGGGCCCTCCGGATCTGCACGAGCATCGACTGAAGGCGGTGGCGGGTCGCGAGGACCTCGGCGGCGCGAGGCACGGCATCCACCGGCGGTTCCTCGTCGGCGCCGTAGCCGAACGCCAGGGTGACCTCTTCCTCGACTCCCGCCTCCGTGCGGCGTACCCGGACCGTGGCCGAACCCGGCCGGTCCGGACTGCCGACCACCACGAACCAGGTGGAGCCGGGTGCCCGCTCGTAAGCGACATCGGTCAGGCGACGCGGCGACCACGGCAGATTGGCAGGTTCCGCGGTGCCCCAGCCGGCCGGGGGCTCCCCGGTCAGCTCCCGCCACACCGCCTCCAGGCCGCCGCCCAGCACCAGGCGCTCGTCGGCGGGGTGCACCGCGCGGTACGTGAGGGTGAGCTGGCGCCCGCCGGTCGCCGCGACCTCCTGGAAGGCGGCGGCCACCGGAGCGCCCGGAGCGCCCGGAGCGCCCGGAGCGCCCGGAACTCCCGGAGCGTCGGCCGTCGGCGTTGCGGCGCCCGGCCCGACGGGGGCGAACATGCCGTCCTGCCAGCGCAGTACGGCTCCGGTCCGGCCGTCGTAGTAGCCGTCCCGCTCGTCCCGCACGACCCACCGCGACGGCCAGCCGCCGAGGGTGTCGCGCACGGCGGGGGTGAGTGCGGCACCGGGCGGGCTGACGATCTGCAGGCCCAGCCCCGCCTCGGCGGCGGCGCGGAACGCGTCCGCGAGCCACGCCGTCATCGCGACGACAGGCCGGTCCTGGATGACGACGGCCACCTTATCGGTGAGGACGTCCACCGCGGGCGCTGCCGCGGCCGGATCCGGTGCCACGCTCACCCCGTCCGTACGGACGACGCCGAGCGACCGCGCGGCCTCCGGCGGCCACGCGGAGCCCCCGGCAAGGGCGACGAGACGGGCCGCGAAGGCGCCGGCGAGCCGCTCGGCGTCCGGGACCCCGGTGGTGGCGCGGGCCTCCGTCCACCAGAACGGCACCGGCGGCGGCGTGGCACCGAGCAGCCGCTCGGCCTCACCCTCGACCTGCACGAGCAGGGGCGCTTCGACCGAGACGAGCGGTCGCCCCAACTCGTCGCACAACTGCACGACGGCCCCTTCCCCCGCGAAACCTGCCAACGTGTCGGGGCCACCGGCAAGCAGCCCCGTCAGCACGGTGGCCGGGTCGGGCATACGGCGGGTGAGGGCGATGACGTCTTTGGTCATGTGGTCGCCGGCTCCTTGGTTTCTTCGCGGATTCGTGTCGTGGGCGGGCTTCTTCGCTCGTCTCTCGTGGGCGTGGCCTCCCCGGGGCCGGTGACACCGCACCGGCGGCGCAGCACCGCATCGGACCGTGGCGCCGCACCAGCGCAGTACCCCCGCAGCACCGCACCGGAGAATGCGCCGCTGCTGTGGGCCAGGGCCGGGGCAGCGCGCCGGGGCCCTGGCCCGGGCCGTGCGCCACTGCCGTGCGCCGGGCCCGGGGCCGACTCACCCGGCGGCGTACACCGTCTGGACGAGCCGGTCGGCCTGGCCCCTGCGGATGAGGACGCCCCGCCCCGGTGGCTGCCGCGAGGCGTACACGCCCGGGTAGAGCTGGCCCTCCCCGCGGTCGCCGTCCATGACGAGTGCCGAGGCACCGGACTCGCGCAGGCCCAGCACCAAGGGCTCGTACATCCCGCGCGACGCGCCCGCGACCCGGCGGGTCAGGACGAAGTGCAGGCCGATGTCGACGGCGGACGGGATGTACGGGAGGAACGAGGCGAGCGGAGACTGGCCGGCCGTGGTCAGGACGTCGTAGTCGTCGACGAGCACCACGATGCGCGGACCGCTGCCCCAACTGCCCGGCTCCAGGTCCTCCAGCGAGGCGCCCTCGTCGGGCAGCCGCTTCTCCAACTCGGTGGCGATCCCG
Source organism: Streptomyces sp. NPDC047982 (assembly GCF_043204165.1). Classification (NCBI taxonomy): domain Bacteria; kingdom Bacillati; phylum Actinomycetota; class Actinomycetes; order Kitasatosporales; family Streptomycetaceae; genus Streptomyces; species Streptomyces sp. NPDC047982. The sequence continues at coordinate 125,584 of NZ_JBIDBS010000022.1, forward strand.
GCGGACAGGCCCGCGCACAGCTTGGCGTTGTACGCGTAGCCGCCGAGAAACTCCTCCGGGATCACCCCGCGCAGGCCCCGGCGCGGGTCCATGACGGCGAACACCAGGTCGTCCTCGCCGTAGCGCTCGATCAGGCCCGCCGCGACCGTCTTCAGGAGAGTGGTCTTGCCGCACTCGCTGTCGCCGAGCACCAGCAGGTGCTGGTCGTGGTGGAACAGGTCGAGCAGAACGGGCGCGAGGGCCGTCTGGTCCAGCCCGATCGGCACCCGTCGCGGCTCGGCCACCGGACCGGGCAGCGCATGGGGTTCCAGTACGTGCGGCAGTACGCGTACGGGCTGGGCGATGTCCCCGCTCCATGTGGCGCGGATCGTGGCGGCGGCACGTTCCAGGACCGCGCCCAGCTCGGAGGCGTCGGCGAGCCCGTCGGTACGGGGAAGGGCGACCTGCGCGAACAACTTGCCGTCCGTGAGGACGCGGCCGGGCTCGTCCGGGGACAGGGTCTGCGCCAGCTTCCGGTCGATGCTCGAATCGCCCGGATCGTTGAGCCGCAGCTCGACGCGGGTGCCGAAGTTCGATTGCACGGCGATGCGGACGTCGTTCCAGCGCAGCATGCCCGCCACGACGTGGATGCCGTATCCGCCGCCCCGCTTGAGGAGGTCGCAGACGACGTCGTCCAGCTCCTCGAAGTCGTCGCGCAGCGCCCCGAAGCCGTCCACGACGAGCACGATCTCCGCGGACGCCAGCTCCGGGAGGCGGCCGGTCGCGTGCAGGGTCCGCAGTTGCTCGACGGAGTCGATGCCGTGGGTGCGGAAGATTTCCTCGCGCAGAGCGAGCATGCCGCGCACCTCCTCGACGGTCCGTGCGGCCCGCTCCCGGTCGGCGCGCCCCGCCACCCCGCCGACATGCGGCAACGCGGACAGCGCGTGCAGGCCCCCGCCCACCAGGTCCAGGGCGTACACGCCGACCTCCTGGGGCGTGTGGGTCAGGGCGAGGGACAGGACCAGGGTGCGCAGCAGGGTGGTCTTGCCGGACTGGGGTCCGCCGATGAACGCGGCATGGCCGCCGGCCACCGTCAGGTCCAGGAACCACTCGCCCTGCCACTGCTTGGCCGGGTCGTCGAGCAGCCCGAGCGGTACCTGGAGCGGGCCGCGCCGCTGGCGCAGCCGCATGCCGCGCGGGCCGACGTCGAGCGGGCCGGCGACCCGGTCGAGGGGGAGCGCGGTGGGCAGCGGCGGCAGCCAGATGCGGCGCACCGGGGCGACGGACACGCGCTCCAACTGCTCCACCATGACACCCATCTCGGTGGGGCCGGTCTCGCGGCGCCGCACCGTGGGCTCCCCGCCTCCCTCGCCTCCGCTCTCCGGCTCGGCCAGGGTGTTGTACGCCGGGTACTCCAGCGCCGACGGACCGGCGTCCTCCTCGTCGGGGCGCCGCACGGGCCCGTGGTACGCGCCGGAGACGTAGCCGGCCTTGAAGCGTTCGTAGTGGCTGGTGTCGACCTTGAGGTAGCCGAAGCCGGGCAACGGTGGCAGATGGAAGGCGTCGCTGGTCTCCAGCACCGTGCGGGACTCGTCGGCGGAGAAGGTGCGCAGGCCCAGCCGGTACGACAGGTAGGTGTCCAGGCCGCGCAGCTTGCCGCCCTCGATGCGCTGGCTGGACAGCAGCAGGTGTACGCCGATGGAGCGGCCGATGCGGCCGATGGACAGAAAAAGATCGATGAAGTCCGGCTTGGCCGTGAGGAGTTCACCGAACTCGTCGATGACGACGAACAGGTGCGGCAGCGGTTCCAGGTCGGGCCGCTTCTCGGCGCGCAGAGCCGCGTAGTCACCGATGTCGGCCACGTTGCCCGCGTCCTTCAGCACCTGCTGGCGGCGCTTCACCTCGCCGGCGAGGGAGGAGTGGACGCGTTCGACGAGGCCCGCCTGGTTCTCCAGGTTGGTGATGACCCCGGCGACGTGCGGCAGGCCGGCGAACGGTGCGAAGGTCGCCCCGCCCTTGTAGTCGACGAGTACGAGCGCCAGGTCCTCCGGCGGATGGGTGGACACCAGGGCCAGGACGAGGGTGCGCAGCAGCTCCGACTTGCCGGAGCCGGTGGCCCCGACGCACAGTCCGTGCGGGCCCATACCGAGCTCGGAGGACTCCTTCAGATCGAGCAGCACCGGTTCGTGCGAGTCGTTGACGCCGATGGGGACGCGCAGGAAGGCGCGTTCGCCGCGTGGCGCCCACAGCCGGTCCAGGTCGAGCCGGGCCACGTCCTCGATGCCGAGCAGGCCGGCGAAGTCGACCGGACCGGACAGCGGCGCGTCCACCAGGGACTCGGCGGACAGCCGCAGCGGGGCCAGCATGCGGGCCAGGCCCTCCGCGAACGGCACGTCCACCTCATCCACGGTGCCGTGCGCGCTGACCGGCTCTTCCTCGCGCAGGTCCTCGATGAGGACCCGTTCGCCGTCGACGCTGATGCGCACCCCGACGTGCCCGGGTTCCTGCACGCGCTGTTCGAGGAGATGGAGGACGGTGACACCCATGTCGCGCAGGCCCACGGCCTCGTCCGGCAGCGGCAGCTCGACGGCGTCCTCGCCGTGGCCGTCGGCGACGACGAGCAGTCGCGACGTCATCGACAGGGCGTCCTTGCCGGACAGACCGCGCCGTACCTCTGCCGCGTACGACGCCCGGCGCCGCAGCTCGGAGCCCAGTTGCCGGGCCAGTTGGGGAAGGGACGGGGCGATGCGACGGGCGGCGACCGGTCCGTCGAACCGCTCGCCGTCGAGCAGGTGCGGCAGCCACTTGGCCCACTCCCAGTCGGTGAGCCGGTCACCCGGGGCGGCGACGGCGATGGCCACGTCGTCGGACGCGTGGAGCGCCGCCACCTGTACGAGCAGGGCGCGGGCGACTCGCAGGCAGTCCTCGCGGGGCCCGACGACGCTGATGTTGCCCACCCGGTCGAGGGGGACGGTGAGCGGGAGTTCGTGGCCGGTACGGAAGCGTGTGGTCAGAGCGGAGGCTTCGTTGAGCATGAACCGGTCGGGCGGGGTGAGAGCCGAGGACCCCGGCTGGGCGATCTTCAGATCGCGTACGGGCATCTCACCGGTCCCCACCCGGGCCCGCAGGAAGTCACCGTCGACCCGGCGCCGCTCCCACAGCCGCGCGGGATCGCGCACGATGTCGTACAAGGCGTGCGGCGGCGGGTTGAGGACGTCGGCGAGTTCGCGCCGCTCCCGTTCCTCGGCGGCCAGTTCCTCGCGCAGGTCCTCCAGATACGCCAGGTACGCCTCGCGCTGGGTGCGGCGGGTGCGCTGGGCCTTGCCGCGCTGCGAGAAGACCAGCACGAGAGAGCCGAGGACCGTGACGACCAGGATGATCGCGCCGAGCACGGCGAACTGGCTGTTGCGGACGACCGTCATCATCACGACGGACGACATCACGCCTGCGACGGGCAGCAGCGACATCGCGATATTGCCGGCCTTGCCCTCGGGCAGGTTCGGAGGTGCCTCGATGACACGGGCCTCGGAGTCTGCCGTGGGGCGGGTGGTCCGGGCCGGACGGTGAATCAGTCGGGTGCTCATCAGCCGCTCAGGTGGGGTTCAGTGGCGCCGCAGGGACCGCTCGAAGGCGTCGGCGGCGATACGGGTGACGGCCTGCCGGGTCGGCTGGGCCAGCAGGTCGGTGCGGATCGGGCCGCCGGCCGCGAGGTGCCGGTCGTAGGGCAGGAGGTGCACGGACGCCCCGGTCGACTCCAGCCTCCGGGCGGCCTCGCCGAGACCGAGGCGCGGGTGCGGCGTCAGCTCGGTGAGCACGACCACGCTGCCGGTGATCACGTGCTCGGGCAGTCCCCGCATCCATTCCAGGACCGCGTACGTGCTGGTGACGCCCTCCAGCGTGGCGGGGGTGGTCAGGACGCGGGCCTGAGAGGCGGACAGGGCGACGCGGGCCACCTCGGCGGGCAGGGTCTCGCAGTCGACGACCGTCACACCGAAGTAGCGGCGCAGCGCGACCATGGCCCGCCCATAGGTCGTACTGTCCATCATCGCGCCGATCTGGCCCTGGCTGCCGGGCAGCAGCCAGGCGTTGTCGGGGAGCTGGACCAGATAGCCGGTGACGTCCAGCAGCGACATCTGCGGTTCGACGATGCCGGGGATGTCGGCGGTCGTCCATCGCAGTTGCTCCGCCCCGAGCCTCAGCGGCAGCGAGCCGAGCGCCGGGTCGGCTTCCACGAACAGGACGGGGTCTTGGCGGTAGTGCGCGTACGTGGTACCGAGCAGGGCGGCGACGGTCGACTTGCCGGCCCCGCCACGGATGGACGTGACCGCGATCTGCCGCCCGGTCGTCACCGGCCGCTGAAGCGTTTCGGCGGTACGGGTCGCCTCCGCGACCTCGCGCGCCGCCGACGAGGAAACGATCCTTCTGATGGTGCGTACGGCGCGGGTAGTCATGGACTCGCCGTGCCGCGGCTTGCGGACGGCACCGGCAAGCTGCGCGTCGACCACGGGCAGGGAGTCGGGTGTGCGGGGCGGCTGGGCACCGGTGGCACGAACGACCTCGGGCCGGGCGGAGGCCGGGGCGTGAGCGGCGGGCGCGGCAGGGGAGGCCGGCGCGGAAGGGACTGCGGAAGGCGGAGGAGGAACGGCAGGGGCGGCCGAGGCGGAAGTGGACGCGGAGGCCGGGGCGGGAGCGGCAGGGGAGACCGGGCCGGGCCGGGCAGGATCTGCCCGACCCGGCCCGTGGGCCTGTGGCTGTACGGGGGCCACGCCCTGGACCCGCTCCTGCTGCCGGCCTTGTCCGATGGGCTGACCGTGGGCCAGGCCGGGGACGTGGGGCGGGTTCAGCGGTGCCTGCCCGCCGCGCCCGGGTTCGGCCCGCGGGGACGGATCACCGCCGGAGGCGGCACCCCCGCCACCTCTCAGATCCCGCAGCAGATCGCCCTGCCAGTTGTCCCCACTCGACATGTCCGCTCCACCCCGTCGCCTTCTTGTCCTCCGCCTCGCCGTCGCTCAGCGCGGCGGTTCGGAACTTTCAGAACCTGTCGAGCAGTTGCCCGTACACGCCGAACACCCCCACGGCGAGCGGGAACAGCCCCACCATGCCGATCGACTCGACCAGGTCGCCCGTCCGCCGCAACCGGACCCGCACATGCTCGGGCGGCTGGACCGCCAGCACGAGCAGCGGCACCACGGCGGCCGCGCACAGCACGGCGAGCGGCCCCGCGCCCCCGGCGTGCTCCATCCACACCCTCACGAGGCGTACGAGGATGAGCCCCCCGGCGGCGAACAGCGCCACGACCTCGGCCACCAGCGGGAACGCCCGGGCCCTCGACAACAGGACCACGGCGACGACCGATGCGAGCACCGCGCCCCAGGCGGAAGGCCGGCTGCCCAGAGTGAGCAGCCATCCGGCCGCCGCGGCGGAGGCCGCGGTGACCACCGTCGCGAGTGCGAGCCCTCGGTGGGTGGCCGCGAGCGCGTTGCCCACTTCGTGACGGCTCACGGATGCGCCGCTCGACCGCCGGTCGTCCAGCGCGGTCAGCCCGGACGCCATCAGGGCGAGCCGTGGCAGCAGCCCGAGCAGCACGACCGAGCACACGGCCATCACGGCACCGAGCCGTGACAGGTCGGACTGAACGGCGGCAACGGTCTCCCACACGACGACGACCACGGCCGAGGCGGCGGCGCCGATGAGCCCGCCACGACCGAGAGGCGAGAAGTAGCCGAGCGCCGCCAGCGTCACGGTCAGCGCCCCGGCGACCGCGGCGAGCCGTAGCGCGCCGGACCAGTCGTACGCGTCGGCGGCGGTCCACGCGGCGAGCGTGCCGAGCGTGCCCGACAGCAGCAACAAAGCGGTCGCCAGGCCCCGGTTGCCCTGCCCGATTCGGGCGACGAGCGCCCCCGCCACCAGCAGGCAGAGCGTGACCGCCGCCAGCACACCGGCCAGCGCGTCGAGCGCGAACTCACGGCGGGCGAGGAGTGCGGCAGTCACCGCGAACCCGACGGACGCCACGCCCGCACCGGCCCGGCGTGCCGCCGGACGCCACAGCCATGCCTGGACATCGAGGTCGTCCGCCACCTGGTCGGTGACGTCGTGCACCACGGGCGCGGGCGGCGCCGAGTGCGTTCGTACGAGCCGAAGTACGGCGCCGTCGGCGATCTCCGCCGAAGCGAGGGTGGTCTCGTGCGGTAGAGCGGAGCCGTCGAACGTGACCAGTTGACGGGTCATCGGGCGCGAGGCGGCCCGGTCGTCCAGCAACCGCAGGATGTCCGGGAGCAGTTGCCCGATCGGGGTGTCCGAGGGCAGGACCAGGTCGGCGCGGCGTCGTTCACCGACCAGGGTCACCCGGCTCAGTCGCGCGCGGGACGTCGTTGCTGTGCTCACCACTTGCGGGAACCTATCATCACGGCGCTGACTGCTTTCAGGTGCAATTTCGACGTGGTGGTAACGGCCGGATTCGGCCGTTACCAGTTCAGCGAAGTCCGTCGGTGTCACGGGAAGCCCTCCGGGCCCATCCGTGCCCAGCGGCTTTTGTCCTGGGGCCTCTGGCCTGCGGCTTCTAGTGCCGTTGCCTGATGCGGCACTAGGGAGCGGATGACGGGCCGGGGGACGGCTCGTGCGGTTCCTGCAGGCGCTGTTGCTGCTTCTTCTCTTCAGCCTTTTGCTGTGCCAGCGTGTGCTGAAGGAACGACCAGCCGACGCAGCCCGCGCACAGCACGGCCGCGATGGCGATACCGGCGAATACCTTGCCCAACCGTTCATCGGCCGTGCGCCGGGCCCGCTGCGCGCCGAACAACAAGGCGTCCCGTATCCTGCGCCGCCGTACCGCCACCGACTCCAGCAACTGGCTGTCGTAATCCCGCGCCATGTCCGATGCCGCCTCCCCCATGCTTCGCCTGTGCAACATAAGTCACGGCCGAGCAGACGATCCACCCGCCCCCGGGGGAGCACGCCTCCGGCGCCGTCGAAGGCCACGGGCGGCACGGCGGCGCGAAGGTGTGCTTCTCCGTGAAGAAGTGCTTCTGGCGTGAAGGCTCGTCACCTGACCCCGGCGCGTCAGCACACAACTGCGGCCCCCTGCGGGCGGGGGCTGCGGCCGGGCGGTGAGCCTCGGGATTCGAGCCCCGGGCCCGCTGGTTCACTCCTGCGGGGGACGGGCCGGGGCTGCGGCCGGGCGGTGAGCCTCGGGATTCGGGCGCCGGGACTCGGGCTTCGGGATTCGAGCGACTTCTTCAACCGGTGGGTAAAGAAGGGTGATTCGGGGAACCGGCCTACCTCCCTGACCCGTCACGGCCAGCAAGTACGACTAATGGTGACCGACTTGCAGCGCGGCGTCACGGCTGCTTACGGTGCCGAAACGAATCGACCCCGACACGGTGTTTAGCGCACCGGGCCGGGGTCTCACCCCAAGATCGAAAGAAGCGATCTCGTGGCTACCCAGAACCTTAGCCCTGCCCTGTGCGTCCCCGCATCCTCCCCCGCGTATCCGATGGCCAAGCCCGGATACGGCAAGCGGTCCGCGCCGGACCAACTTCCGCCTCGCGCCGATGACTTCGCGTTGCTGCCCGAGCGGGAGCGGTATGTCGCCGGGTTCGTCGACCACCTGCCCGACGGCGCGGCGATGACTGTGAAGACCCTGGCCAAGCAACTGCCGCTGTACGGACAGCAGGCCGTCGGCAGTGCCCTGGCCGCCTTGTCGGTGGCGGGTCACCTGCGCCGGGTACGTTGCCTGGTGGGCGAGGGGGAGCAGGTCCGCTGGGTCTTCCGCACCTTCTGGTCCCGCACCGCACGCGACAACGAATGGTGGAACGCCTACCTGGACGCGGAGGACCACCGGGCCGTGGCCGATCCGGAGGGCGGTGCCGAGCCCGGGGCGGCGGCGGTGCCCGGTACGGGGGACGAGTCCTGGACAAGTGTCGTGCCGGAAGCTCCGACGACCGCGCCCGTGTCGCCCCGGACCTGCGCGCAGGTCCCGATTCCGGCACCTGGGGCCCCCGCCGATACGCCTGCCGCACCCGCACCCGGCGTACCCGCGCAGCCGGGGCCGAGGTGCCTCTCGCCCGCGTACCTGGCCCTGGCACGGCTCGGGCGCGTCGACCACCGGCTGGCCCTGTCCGCCGCCGACTGCGAGGCACTGGAGGCACGCGCCACGGAATGGCTCGCACGCGGTGTCAGTACGGACTACCTCACCCAGGCGCTCACCGCCGGACTTCCCGCCCGGGTCGACTCACCCGTCGGCTTCCTGCGCCATCGGCTCAAGGACAAGATTCCGCCCGCGCTGCCCGTCGCGCCGGACACCCCCACCGGATCTGCCCGACGGGTGATGGTGGAATGCGCGCGGTGCGGCGCCCCCGGCCGCCCCGACGCGCTTCCCGACGGCCTCTGCCGTCCCTGCCGACAGGCCGCCCATGGTGCGGCCCTTGTTCCGGATGCTGTCACCGGGCACGCCGCCGGGCGTGAGGTGCGTGCCTATGTGAACGAACTCCGCGAGCTCCTCAAGGTCCCCTGACCCAGCGGTCGTCGCGGGGATATGAGTTGCCGTTGTGCTCACCCACCGCGGGCCCTGGCTGAACCACGGGGAAGCTGTCCGGGCGGGCCTTCAGCCGGGCGGTCAGAGTTCACGCAGGGCGGGGAGCAGCTTTTCCCCGGCCCAGCGCAGGAACGGCTGTTGGTGGTAGCCGCCGATCTGGACGAGCGCGATCTCCGTGAAACCGGCCTCGGCGTAGGGCCGTACGGCATCGACGAACTCCTCGACGTCGTCCCCGCACGGAATCGCCTTCGCGATGTCGTCGGGCCGTACGGGGTCGGTGGCCTGGGCGAAGGAAGCCGGGCTCGGGAGCTCGGAATTGACCTTCCAGCCGCCGACCGACCACCGGAACTGGTCGTGGGCCCGCTCGACCGCCGCGTCCCGGTCCTCGTCGTAGCAGACCGGGAGCTGACCGATCCGTGGCTTCCCCGTGCCGCCGAACCGGTCGAACGCGGTCAGCAGTTCCGGCTCGGGCTCCGTGGCGATGACCAGGTCGGCGAGGCGGCCCGCGATCGCGCAGGACCGCTGTCCCGAGACGGCGACGCCGATGGGAACACGTGTGGCGGGAAGGTCCCAGATCTTGGCCCGGTCCACCGCGAAGTGGGTGCCGCGACGGCTCACGTACCCGCCGTCGAACAGCGCCGCGATGATCTCCACGGCCTCTTCGAGCATCTCCAGCCGCACCCGCAGGGAAGGCCACCCCGCACCGACCACGTGTTCGTTGAGGTTCTCGCCGGAACCCAGGCCGAGCCGGAAGCGTCCTTCGGAAAGGTCTTGCAAAGTCGCCGCCTTCTGCGCCACCACGACGGGGTGGTAACGGATGGTCGGGCAGGTCACGTACGTCATCAGCGGGATGGCAGAGGTCGCCTGCGCCGCCGCGCCCAGCACACTCCAGGCGTACGGCGCATGTCCCTGGGAGTCCAGCCAGGGGAAGTAGTGGTCGGAGGTGACCGAGAAGTCGAATCCGGCCCGTTCGGCCCCCACCACGTCCTCGACGAGAGTCCGGGGCCCGGCTTGTTCGGTCATCATCGTGTATCCGAATTGCGCCATATCGGACAGTTTGCCGGTATTTGGGTTCCGAAACCCGTTCGAAAGGGAATGTTCGACGGAGGACGACGGTCCTTCCCCGGGCAGCTCCGTCACGTGGTTGGTTCATCATGCCGCGTGTCGGCCGACGCCGAGGGCCGATGCGCGGATCGGCGGTTTCGTGGATCTGCGGTTCAACGGCCGAGCGCTGCGTGGTGGACATGCAGAAGTCCGCACACGGAGCGAGCATCGAACACATCGAACACTGGACATGAACACTGGACATGAATGGTCCGCTCCGCGCCCTGCCCCCTTCCTCCGGTCGGGCGGCGGCGCACGGAAGGGCTCGGGAAGGGAAGAGGCATGGCCGGTGACCGTCGTGGGCCGGTGCTTCCCCGGTACCGCGGCCCGCTGTCCGCAGCGTTGACCTGCGCACTCCGGGACGGTGGCGCGCTGCCCGACACGGCAGCCGCGAGCCGGGCCGACCCCTACGGTGATGATCTCCAGCTCGCGCTGTACACCTGCTACGAACTGCACTACCGAGGTTTCGACGGCGTCGATTCCGGGTGGGAATGGGATCCCGCGCTTCTCGCGGTCCGTGCCGCGTTGGAGCACCGCTTCCTGGCCGCTCTGCGTCGTGACCTCGGTGATCCGGGGTTGCTGGACGATCTCCTGAGCGGTCTGCTGGTCGACACCGTCGACGGTGGTGGCGTATCGGAGTTCCTTGAGGAGCGCGGCACGCTGGACCACCTTCGTGAGTACGTGAAGCAGCGTTCCCTCTACCACCTCAAAGAGGCGGATCCGCACGCGTGGGTGCTGCCACGGCTCAGTGGCCGGGCGAAGGCGGGCATGGCCGCGGTCGAGTACGACGAATTCGGCGGTGGCAGGGCGGAGCGCGTGCATGCCAGGCTGTTCGCGGACCTCATGGCGGATCTCGGTCTCGAAACGTACTACGGCCACTATGTGGACGTCGGCTGCGCCGAGATGCTCGCCCTGGTGAACGCCATGTCGCTCTTCGGGCTGCACCGACGTCTGCGCGGAGCACTGGTGGGCCACTTCGCGGCCGTGGAGATCACCTCGTCGCCGGCCTCCCGGCGCCTCGCGCACGCCATGGAACGCACCGGTGCCGGGCCGGCCGCGGAATTCTTCTACAGCGAGCACGTCGAGGCCGACGCCGTGCACGAACAGGTCGTCCGGCGGGACGTGATCGGCGGACTCCTGGACGAGGAACCCGAGTTGGAGCCGGACATCGCGTTCGGAATCGCCGTGACCTCACATCTGGAGGACCGTCTCGGCTCACGACTCCTTACGGCCTGGGGTGCGTGAAGAACGGAACGTCATCCGCCTCATGTCCGGCTCGGGCCATGTCCGGCTCGGGCCACGTCCGGCTCGGGCCACGTCCGGCTCGGGCCGTGACCACTGCGGAACAGGTCCGAACCCGATCGACGCGGACTGTGACCACTGCGGACCATTCCGCCACGATCGGCCCGGCCGGGGGTCGGGGCCGGTCGCTCCGAGCGGCGACCGGCGCCATCCGGAGAGACCATGGAATCCGGTTCGGTTTCCTCCCACGGGAGCAAGCTCATGGCCGCTGAACTCGTGAACTCTTCACGGCCCCCCTTTCTACGGCCCCCCTTTCTACGGCCCCCCTTTCCACGGCCCCCCTTTCTGGTGAGGCCACCCGGGGTGTACGCGCCGCAGCGCGACACGTGGTTGCTGATGGCGGCGCTCGACAGGGAGGGCATCGGGCCCGGGGCAGCCGTGCTGGACATCGGAACGGGAAGCGGGGCCCTGGCCATACGGGCCGCGCAACTGGGCGGGAAGGTGACGGCCGTCGACATCACGCGCCGGGCGGTCGCCACAGCACGCCTCAACGCGACTCTGCACCTCTGCCGCATCGCCGTGCACCGCGGTGATCTGGCCTCCGCCATCCGCGCTCACACCTTCGACCTCGTGCTGTGCAACCCGCCCTACGTGCCCGCTCCCGCGGCGGACGTCCCGCGACGCGGCGCCGCTCGTTCCTGGGACGCGGGGACGGACGGCCGGGCGGTGGTCGACCGGGTCTGCGAGGGCGCGCCCACCATGCTGCGCAGGGGCGGCGTACTCCTGATGGTGCACTCCGGACTGTGCGATCCCGGCGCAACGCTGAGGCATCTCGACCGCGTGGGTCTGGACGCGACTGTCAGTAACCGTGTGCACATACCTTTCGGACCCGTTCTGCGCTCCAGAGAGGACTGGCTGCGTGAGCGGGAGCTGCTGGAGGGCGAGGAGAAGACCGAGGAGTTGGTGGTCATCCGTGCCGAACGAACCTGATGCCGCACGTCGTGTCACCGTGACGGAACGGGGCCCCCTGCTGGTGGAGGGGCCGGTGGAAGTCACGGGCCCCGACGGAGTCACCCATGTCTCGAACCGCTTCGTCGTCGCGATCTGCACATGCAGGCGCAGCCGCATTCCCCCTTGGTGCGACACCAGCCACCGCCGCCGCTCGCGTTCCTCGCAGCACTCCGCCTGATGGGCGTGGAGCCTGTCCCGGACCGCAGCGAGAACGTGGTGCGCAAAAAGCGGTTCCCGGCGATGGGGCTGCCCGCCTACGGTGGCGCGATGTTCCAGGTGCGGGAGATGAACGAGGCGGACATCGACGCAGTCTCGGCGATACGGGTACGGGGCTGGCAGCACGCGTACACGGGCATCGTCCCCCGCGCCAGTCTGGACGCGATGACGGTGGAGGACGACGCCGAACGGCGGCGGAAGTGGTTCGCTCACCCGCGGCGGCGGTCGACGGACCTCGTCGCGGCCGATGCCGGTGCCCCTGTGGGGTGGATCTGCTTCGGTCCGTACCGGGGGCGGCGGCTGTTCGCCGCGGGGCGGGAGGAGGCGGCCGGTGAGATATACGCCCTCTATGTCCGCCCCGATCTGATCGGCCGCGGGGTCGGCCGGGCCCTGCTCGCCGAGGCCCATACGCGCATGGGCCTCGGCGAGCAGGGCCAAGGGTTCCGGACCGTGGTCCTGTGGGTCCTCGAAGGCAACCGGCGGGCCCGCCGCTTCTACGAACGATCCGGCTACCAGGCCGACGGCGAAACCCAGGACGACGTGTACGGCGACGTCACGCTCACCGAACTCCGCTACCGGGTCTAATCGCAGTGCACCGGGCTTTAGTCCGGTGGTGAAGCGATTCTGAGAAGTGCTCTGACTCGCGCGGTGCGCATGGGTCTGCCGTGTTGGCCTCAGCTCAGACGGGCCGGTTCTGTTGCTCGATGTACTGCTTCACGATCGACAGTGGAGCCCCGCCGACCGACCCGGCGAAGTACGAGCCGGACCACAGCCGCTGTGCCCGCCAGTAGTGTCGGACCAGTTCCGGATACTCCTGGCGAAGTCTGCGGGAGCTGACGCCCTTGAGGCTGTTGACCAACCTGGACAGGGCAACTTTCGGCGGGAAGTTCACGAGCAGGTGGACGTGGTTGTTCTCGCCGTTGAACTCGACCAGCTCGCATTCGAAGTCGGCGCAGACAGCTCGCATGATCTCTTCCATGCGCGTCAGGTGGGCGTCCTTGAAGACCTTGTGCCGGTACTTCGTCACGAAAACCAAGTGTGCATGAAGGACGAAGGCACAGTGTCGACCAGTGCGGATGTTCTGATAATCAGCCATAAACCAACTGTAGTAGGGTGACCGTTATGCAGTTGAGGTACAGCTTCCGCCTGTATCCGAACGGTCCTCAGCGCGCAGCTCTGGCCAGGGCGTTCGGGTGTGCGCGGGTGGTCTACAACG
>NZ_JBIDBS010000023.1:0-116998 GCF_043204165.1 Streptomyces sp. NPDC047982
GGACCCTGTGGGAGAGTAGGTCGCCGCCGAACAGTTTTTGTGGGGAAGCCCCGCACCCTTGTGGTGCGGGGCTTTCTCGCGTTCACAACCATTTTTTTCCTTTCCCCCGGCACCGGGAGCCTGCGGGGTACGGCGGTCAGCGTGGTGCGGATCAGCCCGTCGAGTGCTCGCCTGCGGTCGCCAGGATGCCCAGCACCACCGTGCACAGTGTGCCGAGCAGCGAGCCGTACAGGACCAGGACCACTGTGTCGACATCGGAATCGCCGCCGCCGGAGGTGGACGTCGCTCCCATGACCATCCCGACCGCGAGGACCAGGGCGGACGCCGAGCCCGGGGTGATCCAGGAAGAGCGCAGGGACCGGAGCTTGTGCCACTCGGAACGCAGTACGCGCGCGGCGCTGATCCGGTACGGGGGAGCGCTCGGGTCCGAGTGCCGGACCGGCGGTCGAGGGCGGTGGTCATGCGGAAGCTCCCTTGGGTGTGGTGAGGCTGGAGGTAACAGCGGGGCTTGAGAGGTCGGTGGGTGTGGTGGGGCCTACAGGTCCCATGGGGTCTGCAGGCCCCGGTGGGGTCTACAGGCCCTATGGGGTCCATGGGCCCAGTGGGGCCTACGCGCCTTGTGGGCCTACGGGCGTGTGAGCTGTGGGGGCGCGGTGGGCTCCGGGGTGGCCGTCCGATACTCGACCGAACCGCGCGTCAGTTCCATGAACGCCTGCTCCAGGGAAGCGGTCCGGGGTGTGAGCTCGCACAGGGGAATGGCATGGGCGGCGGCGATGCGGCCGATGTGCCGTGCGTCCGCACCGCGGATCTCCAGCTCGTCGGGGGACGTGCCCGGTTTCGTGGAGAGGGCGATGTCGATGCCGGGGGTGGTGAGGGCCTTGCGCAGGGCGTGGGCCTGCGGGGTGACGACCCGGACCGAGGCGCCGCCGGCCGAGGACACGAAATCGGCGACCGAGGTATCGGCGAGGAGCCTGCCCCGACCGATGACGACGAGATGGTCGGCGGTGAGTGCAGTCTCGCTCATCAGGTGTGAGGAGACGAGGACCGTACGCCCCTCCCGCGCCAGGGATCTGAGCAGGTCGCGGATCCACAGCACACCCTCCGGGTCGAGGCCGTTGACCAGTTCGTCCAGGAGGAGGACGGCCGGGTCGCCGAGCGGCGCGGCGGCGATCCCCAGGCGTTGGCCCATGCCGAGCGAGAAGCCCTTGACGCGTCGGTGCGCGACGGCGCTCAGACCGGTCAGGTCGAGGACGTGTTCGACCCGGGCGCGCGGGACGCCGAGAGTGTGCGCGAGCGCCATGAGGTGGTGAAAGGCGGTCCGGCCAGGGTGGACGGAGCGGGCCTCCAAGAGCGCGCCGACCTCGGTGAGCGGTGCGGCATGGGCGGTGTAGGCCCGTCCGCCGATCGTCGATCGGCCGCGGGTGGGGGCGTCCAGGCCGAGCAGCACGCGCGTGGTCGTCGACTTACCGGCGCCGTTCGGGCCGAGGAAGCCGGTGACGGCGCCCGGCCGGACCCTGAAGTCGAGGTCCTGGACGACGGTGCCCCTGTACCTCTTCGTGAGTGCGTGAGCCCTGATCATGCGGGCGACGCTGCGGAGCGCGGCGGGCGGCGGCGTTTGACCCGGGGCGGGACGTGGCGGCGCGCGTAGTACCGGGGTACGACACGGGCGCGGGGGCCGGGACACGACGGACGGCTCGACACGGGTGCCGGGGGCGGAAAGTGGTTTGTGCTGGTCGGGCGGGTGGCGCAGGATCGGTGGATGGACCATGTGATTCGAGTCGTACGTGCCGAGGAATGGCCGCTGGTCAAGGAACTGCGGCTGGCCGCCCTGCGGGACCCGGTGGCGCCCGTGGCGTTTCTGGAGACGTACGAGCAGGGCGTGACCCGTTCCGACGCGTTCTGGCAGGACCGGGCGCTCGGCGCCTCCGAGGACGGGGACGGCGAGGTGCGGCAGTTCGTCGCCGTGGCGCCCGACGGACGGTGGGACGGCAGCGTGACGGTGCTGATCGAGCGGCCGGACGCGGAGGTCCGGTTCGGCGAGGTGGCCGACACTCCCCAGGCGCATGTCGTCGGGGTGTTCCTACGGCCCGAGGCGCGGGGCCGGGGCCTGGCCGAGGAACTGTTCCGGGCCGCGACGGACTGGGCCTGGTCGCTGGACGCGCCGCGGATCGAGCGGGTGCGGCTGTACGTGCACGAGGAAAACGCGCGGGCCGCGGCGTTCTACCGGCGGATCGGGTTCGTGCCCACCGGGCGGACGGAGCCCGTGCCGGGTGATCCGTCCGCCCGGGAGATCGAGTGCGCGGTGGCGCGTTCGGAGCAGCCACGCGAGGCCGGTGCGCGTTCGGTCGGCCACCGCCGCTCCGGGGCGGGCCGTCCGCTCGCCGAGGGCGCGTGAAGCCGGGCGCGGTGGCGTGAAGCTCAACGAGGGGGTGTGAGCTCCTGGGGCCAGCGGGCACGGGCCTGTTCCCGGGAACGGAGGAGGGCCAGCGTCCGCACCCCTGCGGCCTCGCCGGTCGACAGCAGCTCCGGGAGCCGGGGGAGGGGCGCCACCGCGGCGATGTCGTCGAGCACGAGCGTCATTGGTGGGTCGAGCCGACCGTCGGCTGACCGTGCGGCCAGGCGGCGGCCGTGCTCGACCACGTGTGAGGCGAGCGCCGTGAGCAGGGGCATCGCTCCGGGGCCCGAACGGGGATCCTCGATCGGCTCACCCACCACATAGAGAGTGCCCCCCTCGTCCACGAAGGATGCCAGCGCGAGCGAATCCGCCCGGTTCGGCGTGCAGGCGTCGCGGATGTGGACCGCGGCGAGTGCGCCGAAGCTACGTACGGTCAACTCCTGGGCCATCTCGCGGCGTTCGGGGTGTGCCGTGAGGGCGGACTCCAGCAGCCCGGCGAGTCCGGACGCCGCCTTGGGGTGGGTGCGCAGCAGCCGTACCGCGTCGTGGGCGCCGCCGCCGAGGGCCCAGCGGTGGACCTGGCGGAAGGGGCGGCCGTCGACGGCCGCGGCGTGCAGCCAGCACTTCAGGAGCGTCTCCGCGGTGTCGGCCGTCGCCGCGTCCATACGGGCCTGCGGCCGGACCGGGGCGAGCAGCGCGGCCGAGCGGGACGCGGCAGTGTCGGGATCCTCGCAGCCGGCCGTGGGCGACCAGTGCAGGCGGGCCGGGGTGTCGCAGAGGTGGCCGGGGTCGTAGACGAGGACCGGACCGAGCTTCGCCCGGGCATCCTTCGTCTCCGCCCAGACCGTGGGGTCCGAGGTGACCACGAGCGTGGGTCCGTCGGCCTCCTGGACCGCCCGGACGGCGGTGGGGCGGCGGGTGGCGGGCGGACCGTAGACGACGAGCGGGGCGCCGGGGGAGGCCGACGCGGGGGATCCGGGCGCCGTGTGCTCCGGGGGAGCGGTTTCCGCGAAGGGACCAGGGACCGGGCTGGCGCCGGAGACGGGGCGGGGCCCCGGAGCGGCGGGCGTCCTTGGAACCGGGGCGGTGGTGGCGGCCTCCGGAACGGGGTCCGGCACGGGAACGGCGTCCGGCACGGGCGCGGCGGCGGGCCGCGACGCGGGGCCGGCTTCCGGTGCGCGCTCGGTTTCCGGCGCGTGCTCGGGGGCGAGGGGCCGCGGGGCGGGCACCGCGTGCCCGGCCGCCGCGGCGGCCGCGTCCGTGCGCCTGCTCGTGCTCCTGTCCGTCCCGCCGTCCCCGTCCATGCCCGCGAGCCGTTCGGCGCGCCGCCGGGCCCGTACCACGCGCCAGCGGGTCACCACTCCCAGCACGAATACCGTGAGCACCACCAGAACCATCAGTTCGCCTATGAACAGGCCCCAGAACAGCCCGTACCCGGAGAGGGCGTCCGCCGGGGTCCCGGGCCAGGCGGCCGGGAGGTCGTGCGGCGCGGTGACGAGCCGGCGCATCGCCAGCGGGGTCTCGGCGAGGGTGACCCCTTCCGGCCAGGCGCCGTGCGCGAACAGACCGGCCAGGCCGGTGGCCGTCCACGCCAGGAGCGTCAGTCCGAGCAGGAACGCCAGCAGGCCGATCAGCAGCCCGTCCGAGACACCTCCGCCCCGGCCGTCCCGGCCGACTGCGCCGTAGTCGCCGATTCCGTTGCCGCCCCGGCTCCCGCCCCCGCCTCCCGTGCCGCGTACTCCGCCGTGCCCCGCCATGTCACGCCACCGTTGACTCGGACGACTCGTTCAGCAGCCGCTGCTGGTGCTCGATCCGTGCCGCGCGCTCCTCCGCCTCCAGGTCGGCGGCGCGCACGTCGTCCGGGACGCTCTCCTCGGAGGAGGACTCGGTCATCGCGCGGTCGGTGAAGACCAGGGGTCGTTCCGCCTCGGTGATCAGGTGTTTGACGACCTGGACATTGCCGTTGACGTCCCAGACAGCGATGCCGGGCGTGAGTGTCGGGATGATCTCGACGGCCCAGCGGGGCAGGCCGAGCACCCGTCCGGTCGCTCTTGCCTCGTCGGCCTTCTGGGCGTAGATCGTGCGGGTCGAGGCCATCTTGAGGATCGCCGCGGCCTCGCGGGCCGCCGCTCCGTCGACGACGTCGCTGAGGTGGTGGACGACCGCCACGAACGACAGCCCCAGCCGTCGCCCGAACTTCAGCAGGCGCTGGAAGAGCTGGGCGACGAAGGGCGAGTTGATGATGTGCCACGCCTCCTCGACCAGGAAGATGCGTTTCTTCCGGTCGGGCCGGATCCAGGTGTGCTCCAGCCAGACGCCGACGATCGCCATCAGGATCGGCATCGCGATCGAGTTCCGGTCGATGTGCGAGAGGTCGAAGACGATCAGTGGGGCGTCGAGGTCGATGCCGGCGCTGGTCGGCCCGTCGAACATGCCGCGCAGGTCACCGTCGACCAGCCGGTCCAGGACGAGCGCGACGTCCAGGCCCCAGGCCCGTACATCGTCTATGTCGACGTTCATCGCCTCGGCGGACCCGGGTTCCGGGTGCCGGAGCTGCTCGACGATGTCGGTCAGGACGGGCTGTCGGTCGGTGATCGCCTCGTTGACGTACGCATGGGCGACCTTCAGCGCGAAGCCGGACCGCTCGTCCAGCCCGTTCCCCGTCGCCACCTCGATGATGGTGCGGAGCAGGGCGAGCTGACCGGTCGTGGTGATCGCGGGGTCGAGCGGGTTGAGCCGGATGCCGCCGTTGAGCGCGGCGGTCGGGTCGAGGCGGATCGGGGTGAGGCCCAGCTGCTGCGCGATGAGGTTCCACTCGCCGACGCCGTCCTCGCCCTGCGCGTCCAGGACGACGACCTGGCGGTCGCGGAAGCGGAGCTGGCGGAGCACGTACGTCTTCTCCAGCGCGGACTTGCCGTTCCCGGACTCGCCGAGCACCAGCCAGTGCGGGGCGGGCAGCTGCTGCCCGTACAGCTGGAACGGGTCGTAGATGTAGCCCTTGCCGGAGTACACCTCGCGGCCGATGATCACGCCGGAGTCGCCGAGGCCGGGGGCCGCGGTGGGCAGGTAGACGGCCTGGGCCTGTCCCGTCGACGTTCGCACGGGCAGCCTCGTCGTCTCCACCTTCCCGAAGAGGAAGGCGGTGAAGGCGTCCGTCAGCGCGGACAGAGGATCTCGCATGGCGGGACCGGCCTCCCTCTCGTTTCTCTCGTGTCTCTCGGTCGTCTCGGCGGGGTCGGTCGCGCGGTCAGCGGCGGATGCCGGTGGCGAACGGCAGGGTGTTGACGAAGGCGCGGTGGTGCTCGCGGTCGCACCACTCCAGCTTGAGGTACGACTTGCCGGCGGAGGCGCGGATGGTCCGCTTGTCGCGGGCGAGGGCCTCGGGAGAGCGCGAGGACACGGTGATGTACCCGACGAGGTTCACCCCGGCCGCACCGCTCGCGAGGTCTTCGCCCCGCTGGTCGAGGCGGCCGTGCGCGGCGATGTCGCGCGGGTCGACGGTGCGGTTCATCTTGGCCTGACGGCTGGCTTCCGCTTCGTCGTTGGTCTTCTCGGTGAGCATCCGCTCGATGGCGATCTCGGTGGGTTCGAGGTCCATGCAGACCGCGACCGTGCGGATCACATCGGGCGTGTGGACGAGGAGCGGGGCCAGGAAGTTGACCCCGACGGGCGTCATCGGCCATTCCTTCACCCAGGCCGTGGAGTGGCACCAGGGCGCGCGGGTGGCCGACTCGCGGGTCTTGGCCTGGAGGAACGTCGGTTCGACCGCGTCCAGTTCGGCGGGCCAGGCGTTGCGCTTGGTCATCGCCTGGATGTGGTCGATGGGGTGGTCGGGGTCGTACATGGAGTGCACGAGGGAGGCGAGCCGGCTCTGGCCGAGCGGCTGGCGCACGCGGATGTCGGCCTCGGCGAGCCGGGCGCAGATGTCGGTCAGCTCGCGCGCCATGACGACGGCGAGGCCCGCGTCGCGGTCCAGTTTGCGGCCGGAGGCGGGGCGGGCCGCACGGGCCATGGCGTTGGCCTCGGCGGCGAGCTCGCGGGTGTAGTGCATGCAGGCCACGAGGTAGGCGCGGTGCTGCTCGCTGGACGTGGAGACCATGGACTGGAGCTGGTCGTACGAGTCCCGCAGCCAGGCCGGGGACGAGGCGTCGCCGCGCTGGGCGACGTCCTTGGCGTGCGCGTCGGGGTCGGCGGGGAGCGTACGGGCCAGCATCTGGATGCGGGTCACGAAGCCGTCCCCGTTGGCGACGTGCTTCAGCAGGGTGCCGAACCGGTCGACGAGCGCTTCCTGGTCCTCGCTGTCGCGCAGGCCGACGCCGGGGCCCTCGATCTCGATCGCGGCGGTGACGGTACGGCGGTCGGCGTGCAGCAGCACAGCGATCTCGTCCGGGCCGAAGGGGGCGGCGAGCCAGTTGATCCGGCCGATGCCGGGAGGTGGGCCGATCTCGACCTCCCGCCCGTCGGCGCGCACCCCGGCCTCCATGGCGCCGGAGCGGTAGGTCGCGCCGCGGCGCAGCAGGCGCTTGTGACTCCGTTTGATCTCGAACCACTTGTAGAACGTGCGGTGCCGGTACGGGACGTACACGATGGCCAGCGCGAGCAGCGGGAAGCCCGCCAGCAGCACGATCCGCGGGGCCAGGTAGGGGACGAGCAGACCGCTCATCATGCCGAGGAACGCCCCGGCGATGATCAGCGCGATCTCCCCGGTCTCGCGGTTCTTGCCGACGATCGCGTTCGGCCGGGCCCGGCCGATGAGATACGTGCGGCGGGGCGCGATCGTGTGGGCCGGAGTCGTCAACGCCCTCCACCTCCCGTGCTGTTGTTACCTGTACTGCTTGATCCGCCGCGCGGGGTGCGGCTGCCGTGCGGGGTGCCGGAGGCCGGGCCGGGGGCGCTGCGGGGCGGCGGCGCGGTGGGGGAACCGGTGCCGCGGGAGCCGTGCGCGGCGACGCCGCCGCTGACCGGGTTGGCGGGCCTGGACGCGGCGCCGTTGTCGCCGCCGTTCTGGCCGCCGCGGCCGCTGTGGGTCTTGATGCCCTGGGAGACGAGGGCGGCGGGCGAGCTGATCAGCGCGGCGGCCTGGGAGCCGTCGGTGGCCTGCTTGCGGTTGGTGCGCGCGCCCTGGATCTCGTCGCCGAAGCCGGGCACGAAGCGGTAGATCATCGCTGAGGCGAAGATCGCGAGCAGGATGATGGCGAGCCCGGAGACGACGGAGGAGAACGCGTTGGGCCCGTCGTCGCCGGAGAGGGCGCCGGCCAGTCCGAGGACGATGACGATGACCGGTTTGACCATGATCACCGCGACCATGATGCCCGCCCAGCGGCGTACGTGGCCCCACATGTTCTTGTCGACGAGCCCCGCGTAGACGACGGTGCCGAGGAGGGCGCCGACGTAGAGCAGGGCGGCGCGGATGACGAGTTCCAGGTAGAGGACGCCCGCGGCGAGGATCGAGACGAGCGAGACGACGATCAGCATGATCGGACCGCCGCCGATGTCGGAGCCCTTCTTGAGCGCCTCGGAGAACGACCCGAAGAAGACATCGGCCTTGTTTCCGGTGGCCGAGGCGATCACGTCGCTGACGCCGTCGGTGGCGGACACGATCACGTACAGGACGAGCGGGGTGAAGGCCGACGCGATGACGGTCAGCCAGAGGAAGCCGACGGCCTCGGAGATCGCGGTGGTGAGCGGGACACCGCGGATGGCGCGCTTGGCGACGGCGAACAGCCACAGGACGAGTGTGAGGACGGCGGAGGCGGCGAAGACGATCGCGTACTGCTGGCGGAAGGTCGGGTTGGTGAAGTCGACGTTCGCCGTCTCCTTCACGGCCTCGCTGAGCTTGTCGACGATCCACGCGGCGGCGTCGGCGCAGCCTCGGGCGAGGGAGGAGAGCGGGTCGATGGAGTCGTCGGCGGTGGAACGGGGGCTGGGCCCGGTGGTGGCCGCCTCGCCCTTCTCGCAGTAGTCCTTGGCGAGTCCGACGATGAGGTCGCAGGCGCCGTCGCTCGCGCTGGGCGAGGGCGTCGTCGACGGCTGGGGTGTGGACGACGGCGAGGGGTCCGCGGCGGCCGGTGAGGCCAGCAGGAGCGCCACGACCGGCAGAATCGCCGCCACCACCGGCAGACCGGCGAGGACCGTCAGGAGCGAGCGCATGCGCGGGCGTCGACCGTGGGCCGCCGCGGCGGTACGCGCACGGGGCCGTCGGCCGAGAGCCGTCAGGAGGGCGCCGGCGTGGGAACGTCGGCCGGGGACCGTCGCAGCGGCGCGCGCCGAGGGGCGACGAGAGGACCTGGTGCCGCCAACGGCAACGTTTGCCCCGTCGCGCCGCCCGGGACTTCCCAGAGCTCTCAGCTTCGTTCGAGCAGGGGAGACCCGATCGCTCGCGGCGTCGGCCACAAGCCCACGTAGCCCTTCCCCGAGCTCTCGACTTCGTTCGAGCAGGGGAGACCCCATCCGAGGGCTTCCGGCCGCCTTGCGACCGCACGCACCGGACGGCGCTTCTTCCGGGCAATCCTTGCCGGTCACGGCACTAGCGGGCATAGGTGAAGCCTCCGTATCCCTGAACGGCACTGGCGATCTCGTCCGCTGTCGAGGCCCGGTTGTCGCCGTTGACGGGCGTGGGGCCCTCCGTCTGGCTCGACGACTCGATCCGCCAGTCGCCGCCGACCCACTTGAGCTTCTGGGTGAGGGTGAACCACCGCGAGGTGACGGGCTTCGTGGAGTCCTGCCCGGCCATGCCGACGAGGCCCGTGCACCAGACCTCGACGGTGGCGGTGTCGCCGCTGTGCTCGACCACCTTCGTGCCCACGGGCATGGTCCGGGACACGAAGGTCAGGCCGGAGGGGGCCGTGCCGTCCGCGTTGAGACCGAGGTTCTCCAGCAGACCCGGCGAGTACGCCTTCGTCAGGTCGGCCAGCAGGCCCTCCACGACCGCGGGGTCGTGGGTGGCCTGGACGATGGCCCGGCGGGTGTCGGCGCTGAACATCCCGGCCGAGCCCAGCGCCACCGCGAAGTTGGACGCCGCGCTCTGCGCGCCCTGCTCGTCGTGGGCGAACCCGGTGGGGATCGAACCGTTCTTCCCCGTCACCGGCTTGGTGCCGGTGGCGGCGGTGGACGAGGAGTCGGGTCTGGCGCCCGCGCTCCCCGGGCCGCCGGCCTTGCCGTCCTTGCCGCCCCCGCCCAAGTTCGCGAACGCGATGGCGGCGATCAGGAGGACGACCACGCCGACGACCATGACGAGGGAGCGGGAGGAGCGGGCCGGGCGGCGGGCGGCGCCGTAGTCGTCGACCTCGCCGTCGGGCAGGCGCGTACGAGTCTGGCGCGTACCGCCGATGGTGCTGTACGGGTCGGCGCTGCGCGCCGGGACGCCGTAGCCGCGCTCGTCGCCGATGCTCATCTCTCGTACGCCCCCTCAGCCGTTTGCCCGGCCGCTTCCTGAACCGGGTGATACGACGGTAGCCGCACGGCTTTCCGCGCGGGTGCGGTGTGGTGACTCGACATCAGGGGGACGCAACCTCTGCCGGTGGGCACGACGGGCGGGTGGTGTAAGTGGGACGGACGGGAGGGGAGGGGTGGACGCAGGTGCGCCCCTGGCACGGGGTGACGGGCGGTCAGACCGCCATCCCGTAGACGATGGTGAACAACGTCCCCAGGGATCCGATGATGAACACACCGGTGAGCCCCGCGACGATCAGCCCCTTGCCCTGCTCCGCGCTGAACGTGTCGCGCAGTGCGGTGGCGCCGATGCGCTGCTTGGCCGCACCCCAGACCGCGATGCCGAGGCAGAGCAGGATGGCGATGGCCATCACCACTTCGATCATTACGCGGGCCTCGTTGCCCAGAGTCCCGAACGGCCCCCAGTTCGGGGCGATTCCGCCGATGATGGTGGTGATGTCGCCCTTTTCAGCTGCCAGGATCATGTAAGTCACCGCCCCTGTCGGGTAGTTCGATGCCCCTGCCACATGGCACGGGTCGCCCTCTATCTTCGCTGATGAAACTGCTTTCGTACGACGGCTTGACGGCTCTCTTTACCTGAATCCGTACATGTGACCGGTTCGACCATCTGACTGGCGGATCGAATCGGTGTATGAGTGAACACTCACAGTTACCCTGTTTATCACGGAGAGTGACCTTGGGCAATGATCGCCATCGCGCCACCCTGGCCGGAGTCCGGTGCGGACCTGGTGAGTTCCGGGTGTGGAGCCGCTCCGACCCTGGTCGGGAGGGGGCCGGTCAGAGCAGAGGGTGACGGGCGACGAAGGGTCGGGGAGGTGTCGTCCAGGTCGGCGGTGGCTGGAAATCGCACCAGGTCCCGTCGAAGGGAAACATTCCGGTCTCGGCGAGTCGAGCGACCGTGCGGCCCTCCTCCCGGATGGCCGCCGCCTCGTCGGCGGTCCAGTAAGCGGGGTGCCCGGTCTTCTCGGCGAAGGACCGCTCGTCCTTCCAACGCCAGCTCCGGTCCGGCGCCACGTCGATGTCGAGTTCGTGGTCGGCGACGTCGATGTCGGCACCGTGGTGGACCCGGCGCTCCAGGTTCACGTACCAGCCACGGAACTTTCGACGACGGCCGAAGAGCCAGAGCACCGAGTACCCGGCACCGGCCGGCTGGTGGAAGAGCGCGCTGCCCATCGGCCACCGGTCGGCGACCAGCGGGTATCCCCCGGCCGGGCGTTCATGCGGCGCGATGTCCCGCAGATGCCTCCCGCGCGGGAGCCTCGTACGCCACATCGGCGTGCCGGTCTCCATCCACACCAGCTGACCGCTGTCGTCGCGTTCGACGAGGCGCACGGGCACCGAGGAGCTCAGGTGGCCGCCGATGAAGAAGTTCCAGTGAAGTATCCGGCCCGGGGCATCGTCCATGCCGTTGATCGTGCCCACGACGCGGAGCGCGGACACGTGGAGCGGGTGAGTGGCGCGGGCGCGGGAGGGAACGTGGCGCGAGGACACGTGGCGCGACGGCCGGGCGGGGCTCGATCGCGGCATGCGTCCCATGCAGCCCATGCAGCCCGCTCGTGCAGCCCGTGTGTTCCATATGATTACCGCGGGGGTAACTCGGCGAGATCCGCCAGACCGCCCGCTCGACCGGGCGCGCGTATCGGGCCCGGTTCGCCCTGCACCTCACGGTCGAGAACGGTCTCGTCGTCCGGCACCACGTCTACGAGGACAGCCTGGCCGTCGCCCGCGCGTTCGAAGAGGCCGACGCCGTCGATGTCCCCGACGCCGAGGGCTCGTAGCGGACCGGACGCAGGTGGCTCAGGGCCGGACGGAGGTGCCTTCGTCGTCGGCGGTCTCGATGTCCTCGCAGATGTCCGCATCGGTGTCCGTGTCGGAGTCCACGTCCTCGATGAAGTGGTCGAACTCCCCGGCCTGGACGCCCTTGGTGAAGGCGTCCCATTTGACGCGTGTGGTGGTGACGATGTTGGCGGGGTCACCGGTCTCGCGGAGATGAACGAGTTCGTCCGGGCCGAAGGCGACCTCGATCCAGGGGCCGGGTCCCTCGTCGTCCTCGGGGGCGGCGCGGATCCAGGTCAGGTCGGCGGGGGTGTCGGCCATGGGCGGGATTCTCCTCGATGGTGCGTACGAAGGCTGTCGTGGGCGCCGTGCGCCGGGCCGTGCGCCGGGCCGTGCCTGAGAGGTCGCTGCTCTCCGCAGGACGGACCGCGCCGGAGCGGGGGCGG
Organism: Streptomyces sp. NPDC047982; assembly: GCF_043204165.1. NCBI lineage: Bacteria > Bacillati > Actinomycetota > Actinomycetes > Kitasatosporales > Streptomycetaceae > Streptomyces > Streptomyces sp. NPDC047982. The sequence goes on from NZ_JBIDBS010000023.1 coordinate 12,070, forward strand.
CGGCGACGTGGATACGAGGACTCCTGCCACAGGCGGTTCGGCGACCGCTGCGGGCGCTCGGCAACGGGTTCCTTTTACAGGCTCTGGGCGATGGTGTCCACCAGGTCGCGCGACTCGGCGGCGCTCAGTGCGAGGGACTCCAAGCGGTCCAGTACCTGCCGATACTTGTGCAGGTGGGCCTCCGCGTCCAGAAGGGCCATGCCGTGCGCCTGGTCCAGCTGCACGGTGTCCAGCTGCGACACGGAGCCGTGGACGTAGTGGACCGGGTGACCGGTCCCCGGATATCCGCCGGCCCGGAACGGGATCACCCGGATCGTGACGTGATCACGCTCGCTCATGGCCAGCAGATGCGCCAGCTGCTGCCTGGCCACGGCCGGACCGCCGAACCGCATGTGCAGGGCGGCCTCGTGGACGACCGCCCGGTAGGGCGCCGGATCCTCGCGGAACACAACTCCTTGACGCTTGATCCGGAACGACAGGTGGTGCTCGATCTCCGGAGGTGTGAGAGCGGGGACGACCTGGCGGAAGACCTCGCGGGCGTGGTCCGTGGTCTGGAGCAGGCCGGGCAGACCGGAGATGTCGGCGGTGCGCAGCGCGATTCCGTGGTGTTCGAGTTCCGCCAGGTCCAGCAGTTCCGTGGGGAGGATCCCCCGGTACTCCTCCCACCAGCCCCGTTTCCGGTCGCCCGTCATGGCGGCCAGCGCGTTGACCAGCGCCTCGTCGGGGCAGTGGTAATGGCAGGACAGCGTACGTACCCGCTCGGCGCTCACGCCGTAGCGGCCGGCTTCGATATTGCTGATGCGCGCCTGGTTGCCCCCGAGCAGCCGCGCGGCCTCGGTCGCGGTGATCCCGGCGCGTTCGCGCAGTTTGCGGAGCTCGGCCCCCAGCCGTCTGCGGCGGGCCGTCGGTGTGGTGCTGGGCGGCATCACTCACTCCCCGTCTTGGTCACCCACACGAGCGTATCTGTTACGTAATCCATGAATTTCATGGAATGTATTCCGCTTTTGGCTCTAGTGTGTGACGCAGGCCACCGGTCCGGAAGTACCCCGCTCGACGGAGCGGCCTCGTCACCGGACAACCCGAAGCGCATCTTCCGACTTCCCTCCGTGAACGGAGACTTCCATGGTCAGTGCCACGGTATCCCCGCCCTGGACATACACCCTTCAACTTCCGCGAGATCCTCGCGCTCCCGGCGTGGTCCGAGCGATGCTTCGCACCGCGCTGCGCCTGCACGGCATGCCCGAACTCGTCGAGAATGCTGAACTGTTGGCGAGCGAGCTGGTTACGAACGCGCACCTGCACTCGACGGGCCCGTACTCGTTGCGCCTGCGTGAGGCCGGGTGTGGCCGGGTCCGGCTGGGCGTCCGCGACACCAGTCCGCACATTCCCGCACCGTTCCGGTGGAGCGCCGCGACCCCGACGGAAATGGCCGAACGGGGACGCGGGCTCTATCTGGTGACGCTCTACGCGGAGAGCTGGGGAGCGGTTCCCTTGTATGGCCGCGGTGGACGGCCGGAACGCGCCCTGCAGGAGACGGAGTTACCGGACAAAAACCGGCCGGGACGGGCAGGGAAACTGCTCTGGGTGGAGTGTGCGGCCAAAGGAGAGGAAGAAACGGGAGGTGTGGCAGATGTGGAGGTGGAGCGTGAGGCCACATCGGGTCCGGGGTGAGAGGACGGGGCGGGAAAGGCGTCGTGGCCGCGCGTTCGGACAGGTAGAAAGAGCGCCATGAGTTCCGACGCGCCCTCCTACGAACCGCCGCACCTCGTGTCACCGGCCGACAAACCACTGCCCCTTGTATCGCCGGTCTCCGTACCGCTGGCCTCTGTGCCGTCGGCCTCCGTACCGCTGGCCTCTGTGCCGTCGGCCTCCGTGCCTCCGGTCCCCATGCCATCGGCCTCCGTGCCTCCGGTCGCTGGGCAGAGCCCCGTCGAGGAGCGGGCTTTCATCCGTACCACGCTCGACCTGGGAGACATACTGCTGCGCCCATGGACCCGGCAGGACATCGAGCACGAGGTGGTGCTGGACGGCTTGGTGGCGGCTGCCGCCGACCCGTTGATCGCTTTGTGGAACCCGTTCAAGGCAGCCGACCGCGCCGAGGCCGCCAGCTGGCTGGAGGGCCGCATGGACGCCTGGGAGCGAGGAAACGCGGCCTCCTTCGCCGTGTTGGCCTCCGCCGACGGCACCCTGCTGGGCAATGTCGCGGTGCGCTGGGTCGACCGCGCGGACGGCCTGGCGATGACCGGGTACTGGGTGCTGCCGGAGGCGCGCGGCCGGAGCGTGGCCACCAGGGTGACCAGCGCGGTGACGAGTTGGGCCTTCAAGACGGCCGACGCCCGCCGCATCGAGATCGCCCACGCAGTCGGGAACGAGGCGTCGTGCCGTGTCGCTGACCGCAGCGGATACCTTCCGGAGGGCACATTGCGCGAGTCCTTCCGCTTCGGCGACGGCAGATACCACGACGAACACCTGCATGCCCGCCTGGCCACGGACCCGGAGCCGGACCCGGAGCCGACGGAGTCTGCGGACGAGGCGAAGGGCTGAGGTTCCCCGTACCCCCGACTGTCCCGGCTGCCCGGCCGCCCGGCTGGCCCGGCTCTCCTGACTGTCCCCTCGGTGCGGGACGCGGCGAACCGGGACAACCTGCGGTTGTTGATGGGCAAGTTGGAGGGGCGGGACGACGCGAAGTCCGAGTCGCAACTGGCGGGATTGAGGGAGATCGACCGGCAGTTGAGGGAAGGGGGAACGCCTGGTGAGCCTCCAATGTTCCTGCTGGGGATCGGTGACGAGGGGAACGGGCGGGCGATCGTCGCGTTCGGGAACCCTGATGCTGCCAGGCATGTATCGGCGTATGTCCCTGGACTGAATACCTCACTGGACGAAGACTTCGCGAAGGATGACCTCAAGCGGGCTCGTGACACTGCCATTGGTGCACGCATTCACGATCGTTCGAGTGCGTCGATCGTGTGGCTTGGATATGACGCGCCGCAGACCCCAGACGGTTTGAGCAGTCTGGACGTTATGAGCAGCGAGAAGGCGGATAAGGGAGGGCGGGCTTTCCGTGGGTTCATGAACGGCCTGTCTGTGACCAACGAGAACGAGGCCCCTCATCTGACCGCCATTGGGCATTCATACGGGTCGCGCACGGTGGGCGCCGCCGCGCAACTGGGCGGGGCGATCCCGGGGGTCGATGACATCGTCCTCGTCGGCAGCCCCGGAGTGGGTGTCGATCACGCGGACGAGTTGGGGGTCGGGCAGGACCACGTGTTCGTGGGGGCTGCCGAGCACGATGTGGTAACCAAGCTCCCATCAAAGCGGCAGAGCTCCGTAGCTTTGGGACCGATTGCAGCGGGGCCAGTGGTTGCCTGCGTAGCGGGAGATGTCGCGGATCAAGGCGACGACGACCTCTGGTTCGGCAAAGATCCGACAAGTGAGGAATTCGGCGCCAGGCGCTTTCAGGTCGACGAGGGGCCGAGGGTCGTCGACGGTAGTGGAATTTCCTTGGACGCGCACTCCCGCTACTTTGACCCAAGTCGCGATGCCGTTTCCGCGAACAATATTGCCTTGGTGGTGGCAGGGCATGCAGACAAGCTGAAGCCGGATGAGTACAGGTGAGGCGCTGGATCAGGAGCGCAGAGACGGTGCTTTTCCTCTCAGTTCTGCTCGCTGCGTGCAGTGGCGGTGCTGGTCAGTCGAACGGGAGAGATCCCGCGATCTTTGCCCAAACGCGTGACGGTTTTGGAGTCAGCCTGATCGTGGGGGGTGAGGGTCAGGCGTTCTTCGAGGTCGACACCCCGTGCGTGCGGGAATCCGAGGTCGCTGCCCCCGTCACCCCGCCCAATGGCCCAAGCTACGCCGACGCCGAGATCATTCCCCGCCCCAACGTCCGCTCCGATTTCTGGTCCGTCGGGCCGTCCTGACGGGTGACGCGTCCTCAATGCCCCGTATCCGGGCGGTCGGTGGCGGTACGGGGGAAGCTGATCACCTGGGTTTTTGAGCCTGGCATTGGGCCCTGGGGCCCATGCCGCGCCCTGTAGTGCTGTGGTCGCATAACGGTACCGGGGGGAACTGTCGCTGCGCCCACTCACAAAGCTGGGGAGACTCGCCGTGTCTGGCATACGAGAATTAGCGGTACCGGGTGGCGCCGGCATCGGTGCCGCCCAAGTTCCTCCGGGTAGACAGCCGTTGTCGCGCCCCTTGCAGGCGGTGCTGGTTCTCGTACGGCTTCTCTTCGCGGTCACGGTCATCGGTGTGATCGACGCGCTCGTCGTGGCGTCGTCCGTCGACGCGGTGGACGGGCGGCTGTTGGGCATGCTCGTGTACGCGGCGCTGCCGGGCGTCGTCGGGTTCGTGCTGTCGCTGTACGTGCGGACCGGGGGCGTCTGGATCCGGCGCGGGCTGCTCGCCGTGCACATCTGGCTCACCCTCGGTGCGGTCGCGACCCTGAAGGACGGAACCGCGGGGCAGGGCCTGGCGCAGGTGGTGCTGCCGGTCGTCGTCATCGTCCTGCTCTGCCGGGCCGGTTCGCGCGAGTGGTTCCGGCTGCGGCCCGAACAGCGCGTGCAGTACAGCTCGTTCAGCGTCGCGCGGATGCTGAAGTGGCGTCGCGGCGACGCCGGGCAGACGGCGATGGAGTACCTGGGCATGATCCTCGTGGTCGTGGCCCTCATCGGGGCGCTCGTGGCCACGGGAATCGGCGCGCAGCTGACCGGGCAGATCCAGAACGCCATCTGCCAGCTCACCGGGAGCGCGTGCGCTCCGGACGTCGACGTGGAGGCCGGCAAGGGCTCGGGCGCGACCAGCGGCGGGGGATCCGGCTCGTCGGGCGGCTCGGGCTCCGAAGGTGCGACCGTGACCGGCGGTACCGGCAGCGGCGGGGCGGACACGTCCGGTGGCGCCGACTCGGGCGGTTCGGCCGCGTCCGGCGGATCCGACGCGTCCGGCGGCACGGGCTCCTCGGGCGGTTCCGGCGGCTCCGAGGGCAAGGGCGGCACCGAAGGCTCCGGTGGGACCCAGGGCTCCGGTGGGACCCAGGGCTCCGGTGGCTCCGGCGAATCGGCCGACGGCGATTCTTCTTCGCCGGTTGACGCGGGTAGACAAGGCGGTTCTTCGGGTTCCTCCGGCTCCTCGGGATCTTCGGACGGTGGCTTCCTCGACGGCGTCGTCGGCGACGGCGGCCTGCGAGGCGACGTCTCCGGGGTCGTCGACGCGGTCTTCCGCCCCGGCGAGACGGCCAAGGGCATTGCCGACCAGTACGGCCAGGCGGCGCAGCGCGCGCGCGACAAGTGGGACAAGGGGCAGTACATCCCTGCCGCCTGGGAGATGGCCAAGGCGTCCGGCGGGGGCGGCGGCGCGGTGGCCGGACTGCCCGGCTCCGGGCCCCGAGTCGAGGCGGCGGTACAGGGCGCGAGGCGCGATTACCTCAACGACCGCATCCCGTACAACGCCTCCGCGGCCGATCGCAAGAAGTGGTGGGACGGGCTGACGCAGCAGCAGCGCGACCAGTACCTCGATCTGTCCTCGGACAAGATCGGCTACCTGGACGGCATTCCGGCGGCGGACCGGGACAAGGCCAACCGCAAGAACCTTCCCGAGCTGATCTCGAAGCTGGAGGGCAAGACCGACTCGAAGTCCAAGGAACAGCTGGCCGGTCTGCGGGAGATCCAGCGTCAGCTCAACGAGGGCAGCCAGCCGCCGATGTACCTGCTCGGCATCAGCGACGAGGGCAACGGGAGGGCCATCGTCTCGTACGGGAACCCCGACACGTCGAAGCACGTGTCGGCCTACGTCCCGGGCCTGAACACCTCACTGGACGAGGACTTCGCCAAGTCCGGTCTCAAGCGCGCCCGCGACACGGCGATCGGCGCCCAGGGCTACGACTCGTCGACCGCGGCGATCGTCTGGCTCGGCTACGACGCGCCGCAGTCGCCGGACGGACTGCAGAGCCTGGCCGTCGCCGGCACCAGCAGGGCGGAGAAGGGCGGTGCCGCGTACAACGACTTCATGTCGGGCATCTCGGCCACGAACCAGAACGCGGACCCGCACATCACCGCCATCGGTCACTCGTACGGTTCCCGCGCCGTGGGTGCCGCGACGCAGCGCCCGGGTGGTATCCCGGGGGTCGACGACATCATCCTGGTCGGCAGTCCGGGGGTCGGCGTCGACCGCGCCGTGGACCTCGGCGTCGGCGCCGGGCACGTCTTCGTCGGCGCTGCCGAGAACGACCCGGTCACCCATCTCCCGTCCAAGAAACAGGTGATCGTGGGTACGGTGGGGATGATCCTGGGAGGCCCGGCCGGCGCGTACGTCGCGGGCGACCTGGCCGACAAGGGCGACGACGACCTCTGGTTCGGCAAGGACCCGGCGAGCAAGGCGTTCGGGGCCAAGCGGTTCCCGGTGGCCCCGGGGACGCCGTTCGTCAGTACCGGTGGTGTGAGCTTCGACGCGCACTCCAACTACTTCGATCCGGTACGGGACGCCATGTCGGCGGACAGCATCGCGCTGATCGTGTCCGGCAACTCCGACAGGCTCAAGATGGAGGAACAGCGATGAAGCGAAGGTTCCGGTTCGTCGCGGTGGCGCTGGCAGTCGGCTTCGCGCTGACGGGCTGCGGCAACGAGCAAGCGCGACCGGGCGGCAAGAGCCCGGGCAGTTCCGCCGAGAACAACATGAGCACCAAGGGCACCGGCGGCGCCGCGGGCAACGGGAACACCCAGGAGACCGACGGCGTCCGGCGCGCCAAGAGGAACGACATGAACATGCAGGAGGCCGCGGAACGGTCCGACGGCTTGCTCGACTCCGTGCTCGGGGCGCTCGACCCCGAGGTGCAGTGGGCGCACGGCCCGACGACCACCGGCACCTGCGACGTGACCCGCAGGCGCACCGTGATGACCATCGTGTCGGCGGAACGCCGCCAGAGCTTCCTGGACCAGGTCGAGAGCTACTGGCGGGAGAACGGCTACCGCATCAAGGGCAGGAACAAGGACGAGGTCTTCCCGGCGGTCTACGCGCAGTCGAAGGACGGCTTCGGGATCAGCGTGAGCGTCCGCGGCAAGGGCCAGGTCTTCTTCGAGGCGGACAGCCCCTGCGTGAAGGAGTCGAAGGTCGCCGAGTCCACGTCCGAGCCGAACGGACCGGCCTACAAGGGGGTCTTCCCGCTTCCGCGCCCCAACGTGCGGTCCGAGTACTGGTCGAGCGGCACGGCCTGATGCGGTGTCGGCACGGCGTGGTTCGTGCCGACGCGTGGGAATGCCGGATCGGCGCGCTCTGAACTCCGTTCAGGGCGCGCCGATCGCCGTTCGGCGCACACCGATCCGGTTCGATCCCGACGCGCCGATCCGGTTCGATCCCGACGCACACCGGTCGTCGGCCGCGCGGCGCCGCCAGTCTGCTCGTCTCGCGGTTCGGGGCGTGCCGGTCGCCGATCAGCGCACGCGGATTCCGGGGCGGCGCGCCGTGCGCCCCGTCGGCGGGTCGGTGCGCCCCACGGGTCGGCTGGTGCGCCCCCCGCGTCACCCGGTGTGCGGGAACGACTCGTGAACGACCTCGGTGACCCGCTTGATTCGTACACACCCGCGAAAGTGGCCATGAAAACCGCCCCGATGGGGGATGGTTGAGGCGTGCGAAAATACTGGGTGATCGGTGGGATCGGCGTCGGCACGGCCATGAGCTTCGTGGCCCTGCTCGTTGTCGGTACGTATTCCGCCGCCGCCGGACTCGCGAGTTCCGGCAGGAGCGGGGCGGTCGGGCTGGCGAAGGGCGCGGTGCCCGCGAAGTACCAGGGTCTGGTGCAGAAGTGGGGCAACCTCTGTCCCGCCATCAACCCGGCCCTCCTGGCAGCCCAGCTGTACCAGGAGAGCGGGTGGAACCCCCGGGCCGAGAGTCCGGCGGCCGCCCAGGGGATCGCGCAGTTCATCCCGGGCACCTGGGCCGGGCACGGCATCGACGGGAACGGCGACGGCAGACGTGACGTATGGGATCCCGAGGACGCCATTCCGTCCGCCGCCTCGTACGACTGCGAGCTGGCCGGGTACGTGAAGAAGGTGCCCGGCGACCAGACGGACAACATGCTCGCCGCTTACAACGCCGGGGCGTATCGGGTGATCCGCTCCGGCGGGGTCCCGAACATTGCGGAGACGAAGAACTACGTCACCATCATCCGCTCGCTGGAGAAGAGCTTCGCCCGGCCGGTGGGGCGGGTACGGCCCTCGGAGCAGGCGGCCGGGGCCATCCACTTCGCCCAGAACAAGCTCGGTACGCCGTATCTGTGGGGCGGTAACGGCACGCCGGAGCAGGGCGGACGGTTCGACTGTTCGGGGCTGACCCAGGCCGCGTTCCGCACGGTGGGGATCGACCTGCCCCGGGTGGCGAACGACCAGTACAACGCCGGACCGCACCCCTCGCGCGACGAACTGCTCCCCGGCGACCTGGTGTTCTTCTCGGACGACCTGACCAACTCGCGGGCCATTCGGCACGTGGGGCTGTACGTGGGAGGGGGATACATGATCAACGCGCCGTACACCGGGGCGGTGATCCGGTTCGACAAGATCGACACTCCCGATTACTTCGGCGCGACCCGCGTGACGAAGGACGGGGCCGCGGCCCTCCCGACCGACCTGCCGGGCGACCGTCCGGAAGCCTGACGCGGCGGACGGCGGTGGCCGGAACTCTCCGTAAAGCTCAGGCCCTGAGCTGCGACGATGAGTCACTCTTCGATAACGTCGTAGTGATCATTCGGTGGAGAGTGGAACGCGCGCACGGGCCGCGTCGTTCCCTGGGTGGACTGGACGGCCCGGGTGGACCGGGCGGACCTGGCGGGCCGTGGAAGGCGACGCGCCGAGCGCGCGACGCCGACCCGACAGGCCCTCGCGGCCGGGTCCGTGTGGACAGGTCCTCACGGGCAGCACAGCCACGCGGTGATCGAACCAACACGGGGGTTCGTCAGGGCGGTGCACGGGTGTGCCCCGCGTCAGCAGACAAGACAAGGGGCCGCGGCAGATGGCTGGACTCGCACTGGATGGGTCGAACCCCGATGTCGGCCTGCTCTACGAGATCAACGGGCTGGCGAAGGACGCCCCCGCCTGGTTCGACCGGATCATGGAGTTCGTGGGCGAGTACGGGATCATGCTCGGCATGGTCCTGGTGGTCCTGTGGTGCTGGTGGAGCGTGCGTCGGCGCGGAACGGCCGAGGACTCGGTGACGGCGGTCGCCGGGATCGTCTGGGCGCCGCTCGCCGCCGGGATCGCACTGCTCGTCAACATCCCGATCCGCGGATTCGTGGAACGGCAGCGTCCGTTCCGGGAGCACGCGGGGCTGGAGGTCCTCGTGGAGGGGAAGAACGACTTCTCCTTCGTGAGCGATCACGCCACGATGGCGATGGCCCTGGCCGTCGGGCTCTTCTTGGTCAACCGGAAGTTCGGTATCGTCGCGATCGGACTGGCCCTCCTGGAGGGCTTCTGTCGGGTCTACATGGGTGTCCACTACCCGACCGATGTCGTCGGCGGACTGGCGCTCGGCACGGCGGTGGCCCTGCTGCTCTCCCCGCTCGCGATGCTGCTGCTGACGCCGTTGACGGCTGCCGTCTCCCGTTCGGACCGCTTCGGACGGCTTGTCAGGTCGCGCCGTTCGTCGGCGGGGACGAGGCCCGGTGCCCGGACGGGGACGATCGGTATTACCGAGCCGCGCCCGGGGGCGGTCTGCGCGGACGGCGAGAAGGGCCTGGCAGCGTAGGCAACGTCCTCGCTCCGAACGGCCGTCGTCCGGCTGGATCCGGGCCGAAGCGCCGCTCCGGCCGGTTGCCTTGCGACGATGTGGCGGAGCGTCAGGGGACACGGAACCAGAGGGCCTGCGGGAACGACAACAGGCGCTCGGGGGCGTACCGCTTCTTCAGGTCCGCCAGGCGCTCGGGGGCCGTGCCGTAGGAGACCCGGCGCCAGTCGCCCAGCGGCGGATCCGTGCAGTTCCGGTACGCCGCCCCGGACGCGTACCAGCAGCATCGCTGCGTGGGTGTTTTTCAGCCGTCCTGCTGTTCCCTGCCCGCCGTGCCGTGCTCCCAGGCGCCGATGTCCTGGGCCGGTACGCGTGAACGGCGGTGGGCGAACGCCGTGGCCTGAGCGGGCGGCCCCGTTGATCGCGCCGCCGAACGCGGCCACCGTGACGGTCGGGCCGACCCCGCCCGGACCGGCGGCCAGGTGCAGCGAGGACCAGGTCTCGTCGGGCTGCGACGGCTCCCACTCCTGCCACGCAGTGACGGCGGAACGGGCCCGCGGCCAGGGCCAGGACATGGAGGCGGTGACGGCCTGCGGGACTGGGCCGGTGCGGGACGTCGGCTCCGTGACCACGCCGAAGTTGCCGGTCAGGGCGACACGCGGTGCTCCGCGGCGTCTGTTCGGGCCCGGTCGCGGGAGCGGCGGGCCGGGCCCGACCATCCGCAGGCGCAGCGGGCGGTGCAGAACGAGCCGCGCTCCACGGTCGTGGGTTCGTGTCCGCAGGACGCGGCGGCGGGGACGGTCGGAGGGACCTCGGCGGCGTGTTGGACGTACACCCGTCCACCGTACTGCGCGCCGCCAGTCGGCGGTGTGGCGTTCGGGGACGGCGTGACGGGGGACACGGGCTGTCGTTATCCGGAACGGATGGGGGCTTGGGCAAGTGGTACGGCGTTGGGGGCTGGCAGGCGATGGTGGTGCAGCGGCACAGGTCCGGAGGCGGGGCGCGCGCTGTCTGCGCCCTCGCCGTGGTGGGTGTGATGGCGGCGACCGCCGGATGCGGGGGCCGCGAGGGCGGCGGCGACAGCGCCGTGGCCGACGAGCGGGGCGGGGCCGACTGGCCGGACGCGGTCCGCCGCGCGGCCGAGGTGCTCGGCGGGACGGTGTCCGGTAGTGGAACGGGGGCGGTGTCCGGGGCCGCTTCGCGCCTCGGCACCGGGCGCGGGGACGTCGTGGGAAGCGCTCGGGTGCGTACGTCGATGCAGACCGTGGTGGGCGGGACGCGGGTGACGATCGGGGGCCGCGGGACGTACGACTTCCGCAGGCGCACCGGTCGGCTGGAGGTCGAGCTGCCCGAGGACGCCGCCGGAGCGGGCGAGGACCGCCCCCTCACCGAACTGCTGGTCCCCGGCGCGCTGTACATGATGAACCGCGGTGCCGGGGTGCCCGCGGACAAGTGGGTCAGGGTCGACACGACGACGCTGGCGGACGGCAATCTGGTCACCGGCGGGGTGACCGACCCCATGGTCGCGGCCGAACTGCTGCGCGGGGCAAGGCAGGTGACGTATGTGGAGAAGACGGTGCTCGCCGGGGTGAGCGTGCGGCACTACCGGGGAGTCCTGGACATCGGGCGGGCGGCCCGCGAGGCGTCGCCGCAATCGCGTGGGGCGCTGGTCGCGGCGACGGAAGGATTTCGCACCCGCACCGTGCCGTTCGACGCGTATCTGGACGAACTGGGGAGGCTGCGCAAGGTGCGCCACCGGTTCAGCTTCGCCAACGAGGGGCCGGCGGTGGAGGTGACGTCGACGACGTCGCTGTCCGATTTCGGGGTGCCCGTCTCTGTGCGGCTGCCGGACGACCGCGACATCTACACCGGGAAGATCGAGCAGCGGTAGGCGGCGCGGAACCGCGTCGGCATGGCGGCGCGGAACGGCGTCGGCATGGCGGTGCGGAACGGCGGCGGCAGGTCGGCATGGCGACACGGGCTCGTCGGCCGGGGCGTGCATCGGCATGCGGGCCGGGGTGGCGCAGACGGGGTGCGGAAGGGCCGGGTGGGCCAGATCTAGGCAGGCCGGCCGAGCAGAAATGGTCCGTCCGTGCCATGGGCGGCGCGTGCCGCGCTCCCTACGCTGGGAAGTCGGCCACGGCAGGGAGAGGTGAGTGACGTGGTGACGTTCGGCACACGGACCGAATCCGACCATGTGGCTCTCGCCGAGATCGAGCTCTGCGGCGAGCTGATGATCGCAGCGTCGGCCGCGATCGGGGAACGGCTCAGCTCCGCCCGCATCGACGAGGTGCTGAACGTGGCGGTGATCGCCGAGCGGGCCACCGCACCCCGACCCGGCGACCATCAGGCGTGACCTGCAACCGCCCGGTGTGATCGGTGATCGCCCGGCCGGCGGCGGGGCCGGGCCCCGCCGTCAGGTGCGGAGCAGGCGGGCGATGGCCTTGGTGGCCTCCTCGACCTTGGCGTCCACCTCGTCGCCCCCCTTGAGCGCGGCGTCCGCGACGCAGTGCCGCAGGTGCTCCTCCAGCAGTTGGAGTGCGAAGGACTGGAGGGCCTTCGTGGACGCCGAGACCTGGGTGAGTATGTCGATGCAGTAGACGTCCTCGTCGACCATGCGCTGCAGGCCCCGGATCTGGCCCTCGATCCGGCGCAGCCGTTTGAGGTGCTCGGCCTTCTGGTGGTGGTACCCGTGGATGCCCCGGTCGTGGTCGGTGACGACCGGCTCGCCCGCCCCGGCGGTGGCCGAACCGGGCGCCGGGTCGGGGTCGGTCACGGCACCCGAGGTCGTGGCATCCGCCGTGACATCGGCGTCCGTGGTGGTCCCGGTGGTGGTCATGGCTGCCTCCCGTATTCCCTTTGCTACTGCCGTTCATATACCCCTGGTGGGTATATCTTAACGAATTCTGCCGAAACGTGACCGGGGGCCCGTGCTGATCTGCGTCCCCCATGCGGGACACTGAAGAACGCCGGTTAGCCGTGGCCGGATGATGCGCCTAGCATCAGCCTGACCGAATCCAAAGCACCCCGAGGACCCCACGTGCGCTTTCGTCTGACCCCCAGGGAGACGAGCTTCTACGACATGTTCTCCGCCTCCGCGGACAACATCGTCACGGGCTCGAAACTCCTGATGGAAATGCTGGGGGCGGACCCTGCCTCCCGAGCCGAGATCGCGGAGCGCATGCGGGCAGCGGAGCACGCGGGGGATGATGCCACCCACGCGATCTTCCACCAGCTGAACTCCTCTTTCATCACGCCGTTCGACCGTGAGGACATCTACAGCCTCGCTTCGTCGCTCGACGACATCATGGACTTCATGGAGGAGGCCGTCGACCTGGTCGTGCTGTACCAGATCGACGAACTCCCCAAGGGCATCGCGCAGCAGATCGAGGTGCTGGCCCGCGCGGCCGAGCTGACCGCCGAGGCGATGCCCGGTCTGCGGACCATGGACAATCTCACCGAGTACTGGATCGAGGTCAATCGTCTGGAGAACCAGGCCGACCAGATCCACCGCAAACTGCTCGCCCATCTCTTCAACGGCAAGTACGACGCCATTGAGGTGCTGAAGCTCAAGCAGATCGTGGACGTACTGGAAGAGGCGGCCGACGCGTTCGAGCACGTCGCCAATACCGTGGAGACCATCGCGGTCAAGGAGTCCTGAACCACGTGGACACCTTTGCGCTGATCGTGACCATCGGGGTCGCGCTCGGTTTTACGTATACGAACGGCTTCCACGACTCGGCGAACGCCATCGCCACGTCCGTCTCCACCCGCGCGCTCACTCCGCGTGCCGCGCTGGCGATGGCGGCGGTGATGAATCTCGCGGGCGCGTTTCTCGGCAGCGGTGTCGCCAAAACCGTCAGTGAGGGTCTGATCGCGACGCCCGAAGGCGACAAGGGGATGGGAATCCTCTTCGCAGCTCTCGTCGGCGCCATCATATGGAACCTGATCACCTGGTATTTCGGGCTGCCGTCCTCGTCCTCGCACGCGTTGTTCGGCGGCATGGTCGGCGCGGCGCTCGCCGGCGGGACGATGGTCCACTGGGACGGGGTGATCGACAAGGTCGTCATCCCGATGTTCCTTTCGCCCCTCATAGGTCTGGTCGTCGGCTATCTGGTGATGGTCGTGATCATGTGGATCTTCCGTAAGGTCAACCCGCACAAGGCCAAGCGCGGCTTCCGGATAGCCCAGACGGTCTCGGCGGCGGGCATGGCACTCGGCCATGGTCTCCAGGACGCGCAGAAGACCATGGGCGTCGTGGTGATGGCCCTGGTCATCGCGGACATCGAGAACCCGGAGGACCCGATTCCGGTCTGGGTGAAGGTGGTCTGCGCGCTGATGCTGTCGCTGGGCACGTACGCGGGCGGCTGGCGCATCATGCGCACGCTGGGCCGGAAGATCATCGAGCTGGATCCGCCACAGGGTTTCGCGGCGGAGACGACCGGCGCGTCGATCATGTTCGGCTCGGCGTTCCTGTTCCACGCGCCGATCTCCACCACGCATGTGATCACCTCCGCGATCATGGGCGTGGGCGCCACGAAGCGGGTGAACGCGGTGCGCTGGGGCGTCGCCAAGAACATCATCCTCGGCTGGTTCATCACCATGCCGGCCGCGGCACTGGTCGCCGCCGCCAGCTACGGGGTCGTGCTGCTGCTCTTCGGCTGACGGGCGGCCTCGAGGGCCGCCGGTAGGAACCGGTACGAAAGTCGGGTCCGCCCCGCTGCCCCGTGAGGGGAGCGGGGCGGACCCTTTGCCTTACGGGTGGCACCGCCATGCAGCACCCAAAGGCCATCCTTGGGGCCGACCCGAGGAGAGCCCGGCCCTCCTTTATCCGAACCGGCCCGAGATGTAGTCCTCGGTGGCCTGGACGGACGGGTTGGAGAAGATGCGCTCCGTGTCGTCGATCTCGATCAGCTTGCCGGGCTTGCCGACCGCCGCGAGGTTGAAGAACGCCGTGCGGTCCGAGACACGGGCCGCCTGCTGCATGTTGTGCGTCACGATGACGATCGTGAAGCGCTCCTTCAGCTCGCCGATCAGGTCCTCGACGGCGAGGGTGGAGATCGGGTCCAGGGCGGAGCACGGCTCGTCCATCAGCAGCACCTCCGGCTCGACCGCGATCGCGCGGGCTATGCACAGGCGCTGCTGCTGGCCGCCGGAGAGGCCGGAGCCGGGCTTGTTCAGCCGGTCCTTGACCTCGTTCCAGAGGTTGGCGCCGCGGAGCGACTTCTCGACGATGTCGGGGAGCTCGTCCTTCTTGTACGAGCCGTTCAGCTTGAGGCCCGCCGCGACGTTGTCGAAGATCGACATGGTCGGGAACGGGTTGGGGCGCTGGAAGACCATGCCGACCGTGCGGCGCACGGTGACCGGGTCGACGTTCGGCCCGTACAGGTTCTCGTCGTCCAGCAGCACCTTGCCCTCGACGCGGCCGCCGGGGGTGACCTCGTGCATGCGGTTGAGGGTGCGCAGGAAAGTGGACTTGCCGCAGCCGGACGGGCCGATGAAGGCGGTCACGGAGCGGGGCTCCACGGTCATCGAGATGTCCTCGATGGCGAGGTGGGAGCCGTAGTAGGCGGACAGGCCGCTGACATCGATGCGCTTGGCCATCTGAATCACTGCTTCTTTCTGTTGGCCGCGTCGGCGGCCGGCCACGCGGCGGAGCCGCACATTCAGTGCTTCGGGGCCTTCCAGCGGGCGATGCCGCGGGCCACCAGGTTGAGGATCATGACGAAGGCGATCAGCACGAGGGCCGCGGCCCAGGCACGGTCGTACGACTGCTCGGTGCCGACCTTGTACTGCTCCCAGATGTAGAAGGGCAGCGAGGACTGGGCGCCCGAGAACGGGTTCGTGTTGATCAGCTGGCTGCCGAAGACCAGCAGCATGATCGGAGCGGTCTCACCGGCGATGCGGGCGATCGCGAGCATCACACCGGTGGTGATGCCGCCGAGCGCGGTCGGGAGGACCACCTTCAGGATGGTGCGCCACTTCGGGACGCCGAGGGCGAGCGACGCCTCGCGCAGCTCGTTCGGGACGAGCTTGAGCATCTCCTCGGTGGAGCGGACCACGACCGGGATCATCAGGATCGTGAGCGCCAGCGCGCCCATCAGACCGGACGGGTCGGTCTTCGTCATCAGCATGATCGAGAGGATGAAGAGACCGGCGACGATCGACGGGATGCCCGTCATGACGTCGACGAAGAAGGTGACCGCCCTGGCCAGCGCGCCCTTGCCGTACTCGACCAGGTAGATCGCGGTCAGCATGCCGATGGGGGCGGCGATGAGGGTGGCGAGGCCGACCTGCTCCAGCGTGCCGATCAGCGCGTGGTAGACGCCGCCGCTGGCCTCGGAGCCGAGCACCCCGGCCATCGAGTGGGTCAGGAAGTACACGTCGAGGCGTTCGGCGCCCCGGCTGACCGTCGTCCACAGCAGGGAGGCCAGCGGTGCGACGGCCAGCAGGAAGCACACCCAGACGAGGCTGGTGGCGAGCTGGTTCTTGGCCTGGCGCCGGTTCTCGACGACCGAGGTCGCGACGTACGAGAGGACGACGAAGAGGAGGGCGGAGAACAGCCCCCACTGGGTGCGGCTCTCCCAGCCCGCGGCCATGCCGGTGCCGACGCCCAGCACGAGCGCCACGGCCGCGAAGCCGAAGGGCGCCCAGCGGGGGAGCGACCGTGTGCCGAGGCCGGTCCGGGGAGCGGCGGCCGCCACGGGGGCGGGGATCTCCTGAACGCCGGTGTTGGCTGCCTGGCTCATGCGTTGGCCCCCGAGTACTCCTTGCGGCGGGCGATGATGAGCCGGGCCGCGCCGTTGACCAGCAGGGTGAGGACGAAGAGGACGAGGCCGGAGGCGATCAGGGCGTCGCGCCCGAACTGGTCGGCCTCGTCGAACTTCGCGGCGATGTTCTGGGCGAACGTTCCGCCGCCCGGATTGAGCAGATGCCCGGAGATGACGAAGCTCGGCGACAGGACCGTGGCCACGGCCATCGTCTCGCCGAGCGCCCGGCCCAGGCCCAGCATCGACGCGGAGATCACGCCGGAGCGGCCGAAGGGCAGCACCGAGAGACGGATGACCTCCCAGCGGGTGGCGCCGAGGGCGAGGGCGGCCTCCTCGTTCATCCTCGGGACCTGGAGGAAGACCTCGCGGCTGACGCTGGTCACGATCGGCAGGATCATGATCGCGAGCAGGATGCCGACGGTGAAGAGCGAGCGGGCGACGCCGACCTCGGTCTTTTCGAAGATGTACGTCCAGCCGAAGAACTGGTCGAGCCAGAGGTTGAGACCCTCCAGGTACGGGACGAGGAAGAGCGCGCCCCAGAGGCCGTACACGATGCTGGGCACGGCGGCGAGCAGGTCGACGACGTACCCGAGGGGCGCGGCCAGCTTGCGCGGCGCGTAGTGCGAGATGAACAGGGCGATGCCGACGGCGACCGGGACGGCGATGGCCATCGCGATCACCGAGCTGACGATCGTGCCGAAGAGGAGGACCGCGATGCCGAAGACCGGCGGGTCGCCGGCCGGGTTCCAGTCGAAGGTGGTGAAGAAGTTGCCTTCGTTCTCGGAGACGGCCAGTACGGCGCGGTAGGTGAGGAACACGGCGATCGACGCCATGATCACGAGCAGCAGGATGCCCGAGCCCCGGGAGAGCGCCAGGAAGATCTTGTCGCCCGCGCGCCCGGTACTGGGGGCGCGGCCGGTTGCCGCCGGTGGTACCGGCGGCGTTTCTATCGGTGTGGTGGAAGCCATGGTCTTTCCGGTCTGTGTGGGGGAGCGGTGGGGCTCCCCTGGCGGCGGTGCACCGGATGGGCGGTGGCGGGCCGGTCCGGAGGGGTGCACCGGACCGGCCCGCCGGGTGTCGCTGGTGTTGCTCTGGTGTTGTCGTGTGGCGCGCGGTGTCGCTGGGCGCGCTTCCGGGCGACGAGTCCGGGCTACGAGAGGGAGGCGATGGTCTCGCGGACCTTGGCGTTGATCTCGGCCGGGATCGGCGCGTAGCCGGCGTCGGTGAGGAGCTTCTGGCCCTCGTCACCGGCGGTGTAGTTCAGGAAGGACTTGACCGTGGGCAGGGTCTCGGACTTGTTGCCCTTGTCGCAGACGACCTCGTAGGTCACCAGGACGATCGGGTAGGCGCCCTCGGCCTTGGTCGCGTAGTCGAGTTCGAGCGCCAGGTCCTTGCCGGTGCCCTTGATCTTGGCGGCGGCGATGGCCTTGGAGGCGTTCTCCGGGGTCGCCTTGACCGGGGCGGCGGCACCGGTGGCGATGTCGACCGTGGGGACCGACTGCGCGGTGGCGTAGCTGAGCTCGAAGTAGCCGATCGAGCCGTCGACGGCCTTCACCTGGGAGGCGACACCGGCGGAGCCGGACGCGGCCTGGCCACCGGGGGCCGGCCACTTCTTCTCGGCCTCGTACTTCCAGTCGCTCGGCGCGGCGGCGTTCAGGTACTTGCCGAGGTTCTGCGTCGTGCCGGAGTCCTCGGAGCGGTGGAAGGGCTGGATCTCCTTGTCCGGGAGATCGACGCCGCTGTTGAGCTTGGCGATCGCCGGGTCGTTCCACTTCTTGATCTTCGTGTCGAAGATCTTGGCGAGGGTGGGGGCGTCCAGCGTCAGGTTGTCGACGCCCTCCAGGTGGTAACCGATGGCGATCGGGCCGCCGACCATCGGGAGGTTGATGCCCTGGCCGCCCTTGCAGATCTTCTTCGAGTCGGCGACCTCCTCGGGCTTCAGCGCGGAGTCGGAACCGGCGAAGCCGACCGTGCCCTGGTTGAAGGCGATGATGCCTTCACCGGAGGAGGACGACTTGTAGTTGATCTCGACGCCCGAGCACCCGGCCATGTAGTTCTTGGCCCACAGGTCCATGGCGTTCTTCTGCGCGCTGGAGCCGGAGGCGAGCAGCTGGCCCTTGGCGTCGTCGCACTTGATGTTCGACGCGGCGCTCGTCTTGCCGCCGTTGCCGCCGGCGGACCCGTTGCTGTTGTCGTCCGAACCGCACGCCGTGAGGACCAGGGCGCCGGAGACGGCGAGGGCACCGAGCGCGGTGGCACGAAGCCGGTTCTTGCGCTGAAGCTTCACTTTTCGGGTGTTCCTTCCAGGAGCCGCCGATGCCTTTTTTGTTCTACGACGGCGCGCGACGTGGTGGGTGCTGCGGCTTTCGCCGTGCACCGTGCACTGCCGAAGTTAGGCAGGGCAGGTGAAGTGGTTGACGGGGGTGAGTGAACGGGAGGTGAACCGTGCTGGACGGTGCGGTTCTGGCCCATGGTCGTCCGGACCCGGAACAATCTCCCCGGTCCGACCCGGGACGACTCTCCCCGGTCCGGACCCGGGACGGGGGCGGTGTCCCCGTTCCGGGGCACAGGGTACGAGGTCGGCGTGGAGGCGTCAGACGGTCGGCAGACCGGCGAGCCAGGCGTCGAGCAGGTCCCGGTCGTGTTCCTGCGTGAGGCGGGCCCGGGCGTCCGCCGGGGCGAGCCAGGCCAGCCGGTCCACCTCGGAGCCGGGCACGAACGTGCCACCGGTGGCCTCGGCCGCCCAGTAGGCGACCTCCTTGGGCCGCCCGTTCACGGCGTACCGGACCGTGGGGAGCGCGGTCCCCGGCGCGCAGTCGTGGCCGGTCTCCTCCAGGACCTCGCGCCGGGCCGCGTCCCGCGCCGACTCGCCGCGCTTCAGCTTGCCCTTCGGGTGCGACCAGTCGTCGTAACGGGGCCGGTGGACGAGGCAGACCTCCAGCTCTCCGCTGCGCTCCGAGCGCCGCCACAGCACGCATCCGGCAGCCAGGACCGGGCCCCGCGCCGAGCGTTTGTCACCGCGTGCACGGGCGGGGCCGGGTGCGGACGTACCGCTCATGGCGCGTTCCTCACGGCATGGTCCTCATGGCATGGTCCTCGTGACGCTTTCCTCACGACATGGTCCTCATGACGCGGTCCTCGTGGCGCGTCCACGCGGTCCTCGTGACGCGGTTCTCATGGCGCGTCCACGCGGTCCTCGTGACGCGGTTCTCATGGCGCGTCCACGCGGTCCTCGTGACGCGGTCCTCATGGTGTGGTCACCGCCGCGGCGGTCCACGGCCAGCTCGCCCGGAACAACCCGCGCGCCGCCCCCGCCTCGTGCCGCTGGTCCGCGTGCAGCACCCCCAGGGCGTACGCGGTCGCGGGCGCGATCCGGGGCGTGCGGGCCGCCGACGCCGCGGCCGAGGCCGCCTCCGCCGCGTCCCGGTGCAGGTCGAGCGCGCGCCCCGCCGCGGTCAGGACCGGGTCGGGGGCGCCCCGCACCACCTCGTGGGCGTAACGGTGCAGCCGCAGCAGCAGCCGGGCCCGGTGCCAGGGAGCGTCGTGCGCCTCGTTGTACGGCTCGCTCGCCCCGTCCGGCGGCAGCGCGGCCACCGCGCCCAGCAACTGCTGCTCGGCCCGTTCGGCCGGGCCGTGCAGCATCTCGCGGGCCGGGGCCGCGGCCGACGCGGCGAGCGGGACCTCGGAGGCGAGCAGCGCCACGGCGTCGGCCACCGCGTGGAAGCGGGAGGAGACGAGCGCCTGGAGCGCGGCGGAGTGGGCGCGGGTCCGGGCGAGGGTCAACTGGCGCTCAAGCAGGGCCCCGGCGCGGGCCGCGCCGACCCCGAGGGCGGCACGGTCCTTGTCGTCGGCTCCGTGGGGTCCGGCCCCCGTCGCCTTGCGGACGGCGGGCAGCGGTCCGCCGGACACGTGGTGCAGCGCTTCGAGGAGCCGGTTCAACCGCGTCGCGTAGGCGTGCTCCCGGGCCAGGGTGCCCGAGAGCCAGGCCAGTTCGGCCCGCAGATGCTCGGCCCAGGCCGGGTCCAGCACGGCCCGGAAGGTGTGCAGGGTGCCTCCGATCCGGCGCGCGGAGCGGCGCAGCGCCGCGGCGGCCTCCTCGGCGGTGCGGGTTGCGGCATCCGCAGAGGCCGCCGACGCGCTGTGCTCGCGGTGCAGGCGCAGGCTGCGGAGGAATTCGGCGGCCTGTCCCTGAAGGTAGGGCGCGACCACCGCGCCCGCCGTAAGGTCCGCCTGCGTCGTCGTCTGGTGGTCATGGCGTCGCACGCCGGCGCCTCCGGGCGTCAATGAGCATTTCCTGTATGTGCCGCAGTGGTTGGCCGTCCCCGTCGGTGGAGTGGCGGGTCCAGTTCCCGTCGGGACCGAGGTGCCAGGAGGAGGTGGTCTCGGCCATGCCGGTCTCCAGGAGACGGTTGAGTGCGGCACGGTGGGCGGGGTCGGTGACCCGGACCAGTGCTTCGATCCGGCGGTCGAGGTTGCGGTGCATCATGTCGGCGCTGCCGAACCACACCTCGGGTTCGCCGCCGTTGCCGAACGAGAAGATCCGGGAGTGCTCCAGGAAGCGTCCCAGGATCGAGCGGACCCGGATGTTCTCGGAGAGGCCGGGGACGCCGGGGCGTATCGCGCAGATGCCGCGTACCCAGATGTCCACCGGGACTCCGGCCATCGCCGCCCGGTAACAGGCGTCGATGACCGCCTCGTCGACCATGGAGTTGACCTTGATGCGCACGTAGGCGGTCCGGCCGGCTCGCTGGTGCGTGATCTCCTTGTCGATCCGGGCGATCAGCCCGTCGCGCAGCGAGCGCGGGGCGACCAGGAGGCGGCGGTAGGTCTCGCGGCGGGAGTAGCCGGAGAGCCGGTTGAACAGGTCGGAGAGGTCCGCCCCGACCTGCGGGTCCGAGGTCAGCAGGCCGAGGTCCTCGTACAGCCGGGCGGTCTTGGGGTGGTAGTTGCCGGTGCCGACGTGCGCGTAGCGGCGCAGGGTGTCGCCCTCCTGACGGACGACGAGCGAGAGCTTGCAGTGGGTCTTGAGGCCGACGAGCCCGTAGACGACGTGGCAGCCGGCCTCCTCCAGCTTGCGCGCCCACTTGATGTTGGCCTGCTCGTCGAAGCGGGCCTTGATCTCGACGAGGACGAGGACCTGCTTGCCGGACTCGGCGGCGTCGATCAGGGCTTCCACTATCGGCGACTCGCCCGAGGTCCGGTACAGGGTCTGCTTGATGGCGAGGACGTCGGGGTCGGCGGCTGCCTGCTCCAGGAACGCCTGTACGGAGGTGGAGAACGAGTCGTACGGGTGGTGCAGCAGCACGTCGCGTTCGCGCAGCGCGGCGAAGATGTCGGGTGCGGAGGCGGACTCGACCTCGGCGAGGTCGCGGTGGGTGCCCGCGATGAATTTGGGGTACTTCAGCTCGGGCCGGTCCAGGGACGCGATGCCGAACAGCCCGGTCAGGTCGAGAGGCCCGGGCAGCGGGTAGACCTCGGCGTCGGACACCTTCAGCTCGCGCACCAGCAGGTCCAGCACGTACGGGTCGATGGACTCCTCGACCTCCAGGCGGACCGGCGGGCCGAAGCGGCGCCGCATGAGCTCCTTCTCCAGGGCCTTGAGGAGGTTCTCGGCGTCGTCCTCCTCGACCTCCAGGTCCTCGTTGCGGGTGACCCGGAACATGTGGTGCGCGAGGACCTCCATGCCCGGGAAGAGCTCTTCGAGGTGGGCGGCGATGATGTCCTCTATGGGCACGTACCGCTGCGGCGACGCCTCCAGGAAGCGGGTCAGCAGCGGCGGCACCTTGACCCGGGCGAAGTGGCGGTGCCCGCTGACCGGGTTGCGCACGACGACGGCCAGGTTGAGCGAGAGCCCGGAGATGTACGGGAAGGGGTGCGCCGGGTCGACGGCCAGCGGCGTCAGCACCGGGAACACGCGCTGCCGGAAGAAGGTGAACAGGCGGGCCTGCTCCTTCTCGGTCAGCTCGGGCCAGCGGATCAGCTGGATGCCCTCGTCGGACAGGGCGGTGGCGACGTCCTGCTGGAAGCAGGCGGCGTGCCGGGCCATGAGTTCGCGCGAGCGGGTCCAGATCAGTTCGAGGACCTCGCGCGGCTGGAGCCCGGAAGCGGAGCGGGTGGCGACACCGGTGGCGATACGGCGCTTGAGGCCGGCCACCCGGACCATGAAGAACTCGTCCAGGTTCGAGGCGAAGATCGCGAGGAAATTAGCCCGTTCGAGGAGGGGGGTCGCCGGGTCCTCGGCCAGTTCGAGCACCCGTTCGTTGAATGCGAGCCAACTGCGTTCCCGGTCCAGGAAACGGTCGTGCGGCAGCTCGTCGCCGTCGATGTCGGGCTCGTACGCGTCGACGTCGCCGTCGATGTCGGGGTCGAGGTCGGCGGCGGTGGAAAGGGCGGCACTGTTGTGTGAGGAAGCGGCGACGGCGTTCGGCCGGTGCGCGGCGAGCAAGCCGACCGACGGCTGCGCGGTGGACCGGACCGGGACCTCGGAGCTGGGCTGCTGGCTCATGAATCCATTGTTCCGCGCCCGGGGCTTCACCGGTGCCCCCGAGGGCGCGAAGACCGCGGGAATCGCGCGGCCTGTGCGCTCCGGAGTGCCGTCCGTGCGGTCCGGAGTGCCGCCCGTACGGCTCGTGCCGACGGCGGGGTTCGCGCGCCTGGAGCGCGCTTCGGGGGCTGTGTGGTTTCCGAGGCTCGTGACGTTCTTGCGGTTCACGTGGTTCGCCTGGTCTCCACCAGGATTCCTCCCGGCGTGAGGGGTCGGCGCAGCTGGCTGCATTCCGAGAGGGTGACAAGCGCTTCTGAATGGCTGGTAACGGCGACATGACGTACAGGAAGCGGTATGCCGAGCGGGACCGTCCCGGCGCCTTGGGGAAGGGGCCGGGACGCTCCTTGGCCGGAGCTTCAGCCGTGCCGACGGCGCAGCACCCGGAACGCGAGGAGAACGGCGAGCGCGGCCAGGGCGAGCAGAATGCCGGTCTCCACGAGCTGGAGCGGCCAGAAGTGCGAATCGAGGCGGTAGTCGACGTAGCCCCGCGTGATGCCCTTGTCGGCCAGGCACTGTTTGACGTCGGCGCCCCAGCTCCGACACGCGTCGTCGGGCAGCCGTTCGCTGTCGGCCGTCAGCCAGCCCCAGGAAACGGCAGTGGCGCCGTCGGGCAGAACGCGCTCGGCCCCCGGAACGTATGTGCTGTTCACGGTGGGCCACAGGTGGTTGCGCACGGCGTTCAGGGTCACCGTCAGCACCCCGTATCCGATCACGGTCGTGACCATCGCGGCCACGGTGTGCCGCAGCACCAGCCCGGCGAGTGCGCCCAGGGCCAGCATGCACAGGGCGTAGCCGACGGGAACCGTGCCGATCGAGCCGTACGCCGCGCGGTCGTGCGCGTCGAGGGGGTAGGACGTCTGACCGGTCTGCGACCGGCCCCACGCGCAGACCGCCGACAGCACGGCGACGCCGGCCAGGGTCAGTACGGCGGGCACCGCGAGCTTGGTGGCCAGCCAGCGCGCGGGCGAGACGGACTGGGTCCACGCCAGCTTGTACGTGCCGCTCTCCAGCTCACGGCCGATCATCGGACCGGCGACGAACAGGCCGATGAACGCGGGCAGGACCACCATCGCCCCGGTCGCGTAGCCGACGGCCTGACTGGAACGGTGCTCGGAGTCGAGGAAGTCGCGGACGATGTCGCCGCAGCCCCGGACCGTGTTCTCGACCGAGCAGCCGGAGTTCGCGAACGCGTCGACCGCAGGGTCCGGCCACAGAACGACGCCGACCAGTGCCGTGATCCCCACGAGTGCGAGGACGCAGACGCCCCAGAAGGCGCGGCGGTGCTGGCGTATCACGACCCGGGCCGAGCCGGGCAGGGAGATCGCGCTCATGCCGCCACTTCCTTGCCCGCCCCGGTCCCGGCGTCCGCGCTCGGCGTCAGCAGGGCGGGCGCCTCCGGCGAGCGCAGGTGTGCCAGCAGCAGATCCTCCAGCGAGGGCTCCGCCGCCTCCCAGACGCTCGTGTCCACGGGGCCGTGCCTGCGCACCAACGCGGTCTGCACGCGCCCCACCGTGCGGGACTCGACGACGGTGTGCGGTGCGGTGTCCCGTATTGGCCCGGTGAGCAGGGCGTGCGCGGTGAGCAGGTCGTCCGTCTCGCCGCCCAGCCGGACCCGGCCGCCGTCGACGAGCAGGAGGTAGTCGCAGGCGTTCTCCAGCTCGCCGAGGATGTGCGAGGACATCACGATGGTGGTGGAGTGCTCGGCGGCCTCCGCCATCAGCGCGCCCATCAGCTGGTGGCGGGCGAGCGGGTCGAGATCGGCCATCGGTTCGTCCAGCAGGAGCAGTTCGGGCCGCTTGCCGAGGGCGAGGGCCAGCGCGAGCCGGGTGCGCTGACCGCCGGACAGGGTACGGACCGCCGCGTCGCGCGGGAGGTCCCCGGCGAGGCGTTCGGCGGTGTCCTGGTCCCAGGTGTCCGGGTTCAGCTCGGCACCCGCCCAGAGCGTCCCGGCGACCGTCAACTGCGGGTACAGCGGCTTGTCCTGGGCCACGAACGCCACCCGCGCCCGCGCCTCGCCGGGCGCCGCGCCCAGCACCCGCACCGTCCCCTCGGCAGGCCGCAGAAAGCCCGCGGCCAGAGCGAGCAGGGTGGACTTGCCCGCGCCGTTGGGCCCGACGAGAGCGCACACGCGCCCGGCGGGCAACCGGAACGAACAGCCGCGCAGCGCCCAGCCCCCGCCCTTCCTGTTCCGGTACTTCATGCCGAGTCCGACGGCCTCGACCGCCGCGCCTGCCGCCCTCGCCGCGTCTGCCGTGCTCGTGGCGCCTGCTGTGCTCGCGGCGCCTGTCATCCGGGTCATCCGGGCTGATCTCCCTCGAAAGTCCTGTCCAGTACGGCGGTGAAGAGCGCGCTCACGTCGTCCTTCTCCAGACCGGCCGCGCGGGCCCGCCGGGTCCAGTCGGCGAGTTCGGCGCGCAGCGGGGTGTCATCGGCGGCCGCCGCGCCGCCGAGGGTCCGCGTGACGAAGGTCCCCAGACCGCGACGGCCCTCGACCAGGCCCTCGCGCTCCAACTCCCGGTACGCCTTGAGCACGGTGTTCGGGTTGATGGCGGTGGCCTCCACGACCTCCCGCGCGGCGGGCAGCCGGTCGCCGGGCTCCAGCAGGCCGAGCCGGAGGGCCTGTTTGGTCTGCTGGACGATCTGGAGGTACGTGGCGACACCGCTGCGCCGGTCGATGCGGTACGCGATCGCTGCGGGACCTGCCATGCTTTTCCCCCTTTCACTAAGTAAGTAGTGAAAGCCTGGGTCAAGAGAGGGGCGGTGTCAAGCGGACATCCGATGCCCGCTCGACCCCGCCCCTCGTCGCGCCTCTCGACGCGCGTCCGGCCGCGCCCCTCGTCGCGCCTCTCGGCCTGCCGGGTGGGTGGCCCCGGCCTCTCGACGCGCCGATGGTGTGGCCGTGCCCCCGATCAGGTCTCCGTGCGGTACATCAGGTCCGCCTCGTGCGTGGCGAAGCCCATGCGCTCGTAGACGGTCAGGGCGGCCTTGTTGTCCGCGTCCACGTAGAGCATCGCGGTCGGCAGCCCCTGAGCGGCCAGGTGGCGCAGCCCGATCACGGTGAGTGCCTTGCCGAGCCCGCCGCCCTGGGCGTCCGGCCGGACGCCGAGGACGTACACCTCGCCGAGCTGTTCCTCGGCGTGCACCTTCGTCCAGTGGAAGCCGATCAGTTCGCCGTCGCGCTCGGCGAGGAAGAAGCCCTTCGGGTCGAACCAGGGCTCCGCCTTGCGGTCGTCCAGGTCACGCTGGGTCAGCGAGCCCTGCTCGGGGTGGTGGGCGAAAGCCGCGCGGTTCACCGCGAGCCAGGCGGTGTCGTCCTCGCCGGGGACGAAGGCGCGGATGGTGACGCCGGGCGGAAGCGCCGGCTCCGGAATGTCCAGTGGGGCCAACGGGCGGCGCAGCTGGCGCAGTTCGCGGAACAGGGAGAGGCCGAGGACCTGGGCCAGATGCCGGGCGGCGGACTTCCCGCCGTGCGCCCACACCCGCAGCCGCTTGCCCGTCACGGCGAGCAGCGCCGCCCCGAGCGCCCGTCCGTGCCCCTGTCCGCGGTACGCCGGGTGGACCACCAGCTCGGCGGCCGGTGCTTCGACGGGGTCGGTGTCCTCCAGCTGCGCGTACCCCACCAGGGTCGGTCCGCTGCTGAGCAGCAGGTGCCGCACTCCCTCGCGCCGCTCGCCCCGCAGCTGCAGCCGCCCCTGCTCGGACACGGCCTGCCTGCCGTCGGAGCGGGCCGCCTCGGCGAGCAGATCGGACACCGCCTGGGCCTGTTCGGGGGAGAGTGCGTCGAGCGTCTGGATCTCCCGCCCGGGGGCGGGCAGAGGTACGTCAGTCGTCATGTGTACGAGCGTACGGGGGTGAGGCGGCGGTTGGCGGGTGTCACGGGGGGTGGTGCGCGGCCGGTACGCGCGGCCGAGGCGCGCGCGGTGCGGCCCGGCGCGCCGCCGACGTCGCACGCGGTGCGGCCGGTCCGCGCGGCCGGAATCGTACGCGGCGGGGCCGTGACGCGCCGCCGGAGTCGCACGGGGCGCCGCCGGGCGCGCGGCCGCAATCGCATCCGGCGGGGCCGGTCCGCGCGGTGGGTGGCGGCGTCGGACTCCTCGGGGACGGTGACGTCGAAGTCGTTGGCGAGGCGCGCGCGGACGTGTGCGCCGCGCACGAGCGACTTGAGGTAGGCGACCATCTCGTGGAAACCGGGCGGCAGTTCCGGAGCGGTCCGCCGCTGGGCCGGTACGGTCGCCCGTGTCATGGGATTTTTTGCCATGCCGTACAGGCTTCCGGAGGCCGCGCGTGCGGTGACGCTTCTGCCCGTGTATGTAAGCCGTACGGGTGATATGGCCCATCAGTCGTGATTCCGGCCGCATGGCAACCAGTTCGTAACCACGCACATCTGTCGCGCTACGCGCGTTGACCCTAGGCTGCGCACGACGTTTGCAGACTCGTCAACGCTCTTTGACCTCCGCTGAACTCACAAGGGGACCGATGTCAGCGAAACCGCAGAAGAACCGCGCGTCCCGGCGGGTGGTCGCCGCGGCGGCCGGGCTCGCCACCGTCGGCGCGCTCGTGGCCGCGATGCCGGCCGGCGCCCACGACCGGGGGCCCGGCCACGGCAACGGCCACCACAAGCCGGCCCGTACCGTCGACGTGCAGCTCCTGTCCTTCAACGACCTGCACGGGAACCTGGAGCCGCCGGCCGGCTCGGCGGGCATGGTCAACGAGACGCGGGCCGATGGCACGGTCGAGCCGATCCCGGCCGGTGGCGTCGAGTACCTCGCCTCGTCGCTGCGCACCGCGCGCAAGGGGCACCCGTACTCGATCACCGCCGCCGGTGGTGACCTGGTCGGCGCGAGCCCGCTGCTGTCGGGTCTCTTCCACGACGAGCCGACCATCGAGGCGCTCAACAAGCTGGACCTGGACGTCACGAGCGTCGGCAACCACGAGTTCGACGAGGGCGCCACGGAACTGGCCCGCCTTCAGAACGGCGGCTGCCACCCGGTCGAGGGGTGCTACGAGAAGGGCAAGAAGTTCAAGGGCGCCGACTTCCCGTACCTCGCGGCCAATGTGACGAAGGAGAAGACGGGACGTCCGATCCTCGAGCCGTACACGGTGTGGAAGAAGAACGGCGTCAAGATCGGCTTCATCGGTGTGACCCTGGAGGGCACGCCGGACATCGTCACGGCCAACGGCGTCAAGGGCCTGAAGTTCCACGACGAGATCGAGACCGTCAACAAGTACGCCAAGAAGCTGGACCGGCAGGGCGTCAAGTCCATCGTCGCGCTGATCCACGAGGGCGGGCAGCCCGCCTCCACCTCGTACAACTACGACTGCGACAGCTCCGGTCCCGGTGACGGCATCTCCGGTCCGATCACCGACATCGCCAAGGGCATCACGCCCAAAGTCGACGCGCTGGTCACGGGCCACACCCACCAGGCGTACGTCTGCACCATCCCGGACCCGGCGGGCAACCCGCGCATGGTCACCTCGGCGTCGTCGTTCGGCAAGCTGTACACGGACACGACCCTCACCTACGACCGCCGCACCAAGGACATCGTCCGTACGTCGGTGAAGTCGGCCGGTGCGCAGAACCCGCGGTCGGTCAACCACATCGTCACCCGCGACCAGCCCAGGGCCGAGGACATGACGGCCCTGATCGCGCGCTGGAACGCCCTCGCGGCGCCCATCGCGAACCAGCCGCAGGGCTACATCAGCGCCGACATCGACGGTCGCGGCTCCACGGCGCTGGAGAAGCCGCTCGGCGACCTGATCGCGGACGCCCAGCTTGAGAGCCTGGCCCCGGCGGACAAGGGCGGAGCTGTCCTGGCCCTGATGAACCCGGGCGGCATCCGCGCGGACCTGGTGTACGAGTCGGCCGACGGCAAGTCCGACGGAGTGGTGACGTACGGCGAGGCATTCACCGTGCAGCCCTTCACCAACATGATGAACGTCGTCGACCTGACCGGCGCCCAGCTGATCACCGCCCTCCAGCAGCAGGTCAGCGGCCCCAACGAGGCCGGCCCGAAGATCCTTCAGGTGTCCAAGGGCCTGACGTACACCCTGGACATGACGAAGTCGGGCGCCGCCCGGGTGGTCACCGACACGATCAAGCTGAACGGTGAGGCGATCGACCCGGCGAAGACGTACCGCGTCGCCATGAACGAGTTCCTGGCGGGCGGCGGCGACGGCTTCGCGGCGCTCGGTCAGGGCACGAACAAGCTGGTCGGCCCCTCCGACCTGGACGTGTTCAACGCCTACCTGGCGGCCCACTCCTCGGCCGCCGCACCGCTGGCCCCGCCGGCGGCGGACCGGATCACGATCATTCGGTAACGCCTGTACGTGGCCGGAGACTTCCGCGTACGACGATTCGGGGCGGCGGGCCGGACGGGCCCGCCGCCCCGCCCGTGCGCTTCGTGACCTGAGCGCGGCGGCCCGACCGCAGGTCCGGCTCCGGCCCTGGAAGGACCCGGCAGCCCAGACCGCGACCCGCCACGATCATCCGCCGGCTCATGGGCATGTCGATCACGCCGATAGCGGGCCCGTGCTCGTCCTCATGGGCGAGGTCGTTCGAGAACAGTGGGACCCGATCAGTGAAGTACTCCGTGCCGCTGAGGGGATCGATGATCCATCGCGGCCCCGATAACCCGCTGGTCGCGCCTCCCTCCTCTGCGAGGATCGCGTCATCCGGTACCCGTCGGCCCAGCTCGTCCCTGATCGGCTCCCGACTGCCACGTCGATCTCGGTGACCTCGGTGACCTCGGTGCCGTCCTCCTTGAGACGGCTGTTCCAGCCGTCGCTGAAGAAACCGTGCACCGACATCCGCCCGGCACGACCGACCAGGCGAACGGCGAAGTCCAGAAGCTCCCGGTCGACGGGAGGAGCGTCGAGCGCGTAGCCCATCGGCGCTCCGTGGTCAAAGGCCCTGGACGCGGCGGCCCGTCGCGGAGGCGAAGCCCAGCCAGGTGTGCCGGTTGCCCGCCCAGCACCAGCCGACCTTGGGAGCGTCGCGGCGCTCGCGGCCGTCCCGCCCGGTGCCGTTGCTGATCCAGATCGCAGGCGTGCGGGCGTCCAGGCTGCCGTTGGCTTTGCGCAGCCTGGATCCGATGGTCATGAAGCAGTGGTTGCGGTCCAGGACGGCGGGCTGCTGAAGCACCCAGTGGATGCCCTCGGTGAGCAGCAACGGCGTACGGTCCTCGGCCGTGAGGGCGGGCAGCGCCTCGTTCGGGCTCCAGTTGGCCATCCGGTCGCCGCGGTCGACGCCGGTGAGGACGTAGAGCGGGGCAGCGGGCAGCGCGACCGTGTCGAGCGGAGCGAAGAGGTCGACATCGGGCATGTCGACAACGACGAACCCCGGCTTGTCCTCGCGGCGCAGCAGCGGCGCGAGGGCTGAGGCAGGGGCCCTTTCCGGGTGAACGGCGAGCAGGGCGCCGCCGTCGCACCCCGTAGCGCCCTCGGCGGCTTCGGCGAAGGTCCGAAGCTCGGCGGCGGGCAGCCCGGCGATCTGGTGAACTCCCAGCTCGATCAGCCGCTGGGCCTGGGTGCTCAAGGCGGGGAGCGAGGTGGGAAGGGAAAGGGCGGCGGACGTGGTTTCGGGCACGATGCTCCCTGGGACAGCGATGCGGAAGGCGGGCCCAGAGAGAACGCGACGCCTCGCGGGCATGTTCCCGGCGCCGCTGCCGCATCCGACCGTTCCGGATGTGTCAACGACATCTGCCGCCCCGCCGGTCGAGAAGCGGACACGGGCTCTACCGGGCCCGAACGGTCGGCTTGAAACAGTCTTGTTCAACGCGCTAGCTTGCCGCGTGCCGCCCACCGGTCACGTTTCAGGCGATTCCCCGGTTCCGGCAGCGCAACTCCTCGACGTACTACGCCCGTTGGGGAGCCCGCAAGGGCCGCTTCTTGCCCGCGCTCGTCACGCCGGTGCGGGCAAGGGGTGGCTGCGACACCGCACCGGAAGGCCGGCCATGAATGACGCGGATGACGCGGATGTCTCGCCACACGCCATCGCCCCCAAGGTATATGGGAGTTCCGGTGGGAGCGGGTCGTCTACCGGTCCATGGAGGCCGACGAGGTGGCCGAGGCGTCCGTCGGTGTGGTGGTCGATCCCGCCGAGGCGATCCGCCGCATCCGTGTGGAAGTGCGCGAACGTGCCTCGGCGTTGCCGCCCATTGAGCGCCATCGGGCGCTGAGTTGGGTGGACGGAGGCGGCAGCATTGGCGCGCTCGCCCGCGCTGTACCGGGGCGAATCGTGCGGCTTCGCTCTGAGCCACCGGGGCCGCTGGATCGAGTGGGCCGTACGTTCGCGTCCCGTGTGTGGGGCCGGTGAAGGCGATGGGAACAGCGGTTCGCCCTGTTCCGGCTCTGACGTGCGCCCGTCATAATCCGAGGGCTGTTCCCCCACCGCAGACGGAGGCCCCCGCATGAGTAGCCCGTACGTCGGGTCGCGCCGCACGTTCCTCGCAGGCGCACTCGCCGCAACCGCCACCGTCCTCCTGGGCGCGGGCTCCGCCGAGGCCAGGACCCGGCAGGCTCTCACCACTCGGGAGTGGATGGGTGCCCTCCCCGATGCCACCACACTGCAACGCCTCACGATCCCCGGATCGCACGACTCCGGCGCCCGATACGGCGGACCGTGGACGGAGTGCCAGAGCACCACGATCAGCGAGCAGTTGAACAGTGGTATCCGCTTTCTCGACGTGCGGTGTCGAGTCACCAACGGCTCATTCGCGATTCACCACGGTGCCTCGTACCAGAACATGATGTTCGGCGATGTCCTCGGCGCCTGCTGGGACTTCCTGGCCGCGCACCCCACCGAGACCGTGCTGATGCGGGTGAAGCAGGAGTACTCGGAGGAGAGCGACGCGACCTTTCGGGCCGTCTTCGACGACTACCTCGACGTACGGGGCTGGCGCCCGCTGTTCCGCATCGACCCGGCGCTCCCGCCGCTGGGCCAGGCACGCGGCAAGGTCGTCCTGCTCGCGGACAACGGCGGACTGCCCGGCATCCGTTACGCCGACCCCGCGCTCTTCGACATCCAGGACGACTACATGGCGGAGCCGTTCGCCAAGTACCCCAAGATCGAGGCCCAGTTCCGCAAAGCGGCCCAGCAACCCGGAAAGTTGTACATGAACTACGTCAGCACGGCCGCCCTGATGCCGCCGCGCTGGAACGCGGACCGGCTCAACCCGCAGGTGCACTCGTTCCTCGACGGCTTCGAGGCGTCCGGCTGGACCGGTCTCGGCATCGTGCCGCTGGACTTCCCCGCCACCAGAACCGGCCTGGTGGAATCCCTGATACGGCACAACCCGGGGCTCTGAGGAGCCCGGAGCGATGTTCGCCCGGCCGTCGAGGCCGGGCCCGGACGTCCGTGGACGCCGGATCGGCGACGGGCCTCGTCGCCATGAGCACGTGCTGTCCGGCCTGCGGGGCGTCGTATACCGGGCTGGAGCGGTCAGGGTGCGGCAGTCGGCGGCATCGTCGGCCGGGGGCAGTGCGGTGGGGGCGTGGGTGTTCGATGTCGCGGACCGGGCCGGCGGGAGGAAGCGGGGAGAGATCACGCCAAAGGAGGCGAGTCCCTTCCTCCGGGGTGATCCACGAAACCCGTCATGGTGTCCACCCTGCTCCCGGTCACGCGACGGCATCGGCCAGGCGCCACCCGGGGCTCTGGAGTGCAGGGTCCTCCGCTTGCGTTTCTTTCGAATTGTGTGATGCTTGAGTCATTCAAGAAGGAGACAGAGCTATGCACAGCACCGTCGAAGACCGAACCCTCCTGCCCGAGCATCGTGCGGAGATCGCCGAGCTGCGCGCATTTCTCGACAAGGCACCACAGGCCGATGAACCGGCACTCCTGCGCGGACCCGACGGGAGCGCGCATTCCCTGCCGTCAGAGGTCTACGAAGCCCTCATGGTGGTCGTCCGCGCGCTGTCGGAGGGCAAAGCGGTCACTGTCGCTCCGGTGAACACCACCCTGACCACGCAAGAGGCGGCGGACCTGCTCGGAGTAAGCAGACCGACCTTCGTGAAGATCCTGGACGAGGGGGGACTACCCTTCTCCCGCCCGGGGCGGCACCGCAGGGTACTGCTGGCGGACGTGCTCGCCTACAAGGAGAAGCGTCGGACACAACGTCGCAGAGGGCTGGACGAACTGGTCGAGCTGACCGAGGACGCCGGTCTCTACGACGCCTGAGGTCCCATGACACCGAGTGAACTGGAGTGATGTGCAGCGCGTGGTTCTGGACACGTGTGTCCTCTTCCCGAACTACCTGAGGGACACTCTGCTCCGGCTGGCCGAAGCAGAGCTCTACGAGCCGCTCTGGTCGGCCGACATCCTGGAGGAGCTGCGGCGCAATCTGGCCGAGAAGGTGGCTCCCACGACTGCCAAGAACGTTGTCGAGGCCATGGCGCGGGCCTTCCCGTACAGCGCGGTGACGGGATACGCGGGGCTCATCCCCGTGATGACGAACGACGTGAAGGACCGTCACGTGCTGGCGGCGGCGGTCTGCGGCCAGGCGCACGCCGTGGTCACGCTCAACACGAAGGACTTCCCGCCCTCGGCGGCGGATCCGTACGAGGTCGAGGTTCTCCACCCCGACGACTTCCTGCTGGACATGCTCGACCTCGCTCCCGTCGATGTGGCGGGCGTCCTGCGCGACCAGGCGGTCGGATACCGGCGGGAGCCGCGCGACCTGCACGGACTGCTGGACCGGCTTGCGGTCGGCGGGGCGCCGCAGTTCGCCGCCGAGTTCCGCCGTCGGCTCTGAGTCGCGGCGGGGTTCCGGGGCCCTGCTCCTGTCAGGGTCCGAACGGCGTGCGGGCTCCCGGGGACCGCTCGGGAGCCCGCACGCCGTTCCGGTCCGTGCGGGTGAGCCGGCCCCCGCCTCCCTCACAACCCCGGCGGTGGTTGTGGGGCACCCGGCAACCGGATCGACGCGACCGTCCCGCCTCCTTCGTCCCCGTCCGGCGCCGGGCGCAGGGCGACCGTTCCGCCGGCGTGCTGGATCGTGCGGGCGACGATGGACAGGCCGAGGCCCGAGCCGGGGAGCTGGCGGGCGGACGGGGAGCGCCAGAAGCGTTCGAAGACGTGCGGCAGCTCGTCGGCGGGGATGCCGGGGCCGTGGTCCCGCACGGTCAGTTCGCCGTCCCGCAGGGCGACCTCGATCGTGCCGCGTGGCGGGCTGAACTTGACCGCGTTGTCCAGGACGTTGACCACCGCACGCTCCAGCGCGGCCGGCTCGGCCCGTACGAACCAGGGGGTCAGGTCGGCCCGGATGGTCAGCTCGGGCCCGCGCAGCCGGGCGCGTTCCAGGGCCGTGGCCGCGATGTCGTGCAGGGCGACGACCTGGAGCGGGTCGGGGGTCGCCGCGTCGGGGCGGGCCAGTTCCTGGAGGTCGCCGATGAGCGAGGCCAGTTCGGTCATCTGCGCCTTGACCGACGTCATCAGGGCCCTGCGGTCGTCCGGCGGGATGGCCCGGCCGGTCTCGTCGCTGCGGGCCAGCAGCTCGATGTTGGTGCGCAGCGAGGTCAGTGGCGTCCGCAGCTCGTGGCCGGCGTCCGCGATCAGCTGGGCCTGCCGGTCGCGGGAGCTGGCGAGGGAAGCGGTCATCGAGTTGAAGGAGCGGGACAGCCGGGCGATCTCGTCCTCGCCCTCGGCGGGGATGCGGACGGTGAGGTCCTCGGTGCGGGCGACGTGCTCGACCGCCTCGGTGAGTTCGTCCACGGGCCGCAACCCGGTGCGGGCGACCCAGAGACCGGCCGCGCCCGCGCCGACGACGCCGATGCCGGAGACGACCAGCAGCATCCAGGCCAGGGTGGACAGTGGGGCGTTGATCTCGCTCATCGGGCGGGCGACGGACACGCCGATTTGGCCCGTGGCTCCGCCGGGAAGCTGGGTGATCTGCACCAGGGGGTGGGTGTAGACCCGCATCCGCGTGCCGTTCGCGGCCGTGGCCGAGTGCAGGGCGTCGGGCCGGTCCTGGTTGACGACCGCCAGGTCCGCCCTGGTCACGGGGAGCGGGGACACGTCGGGCGCGGTGCACACCGTGCCCCGGGAGTCGACGAGCTGGACGGTGTACTTCCCGGTGAAGGACCGGGGCGGCAGCGGAGTCGTGCCCCGGCAGTACGCGTACAGGCTCGACAGATAGCTTTCGTCGATCTTGGAATTGCGCAGAGAGGAGTCCAGCTGGTCCTCCAGCTGCACCCGCGTCACGAACCAGCACGCCGCCGCCACCGCCGCCACCGCGCACGCGACCGCCGCCGCCACCAGCATCGCGAGCCGGGTGCGCAGCGGCAGGGCGCGAAGCCGGCGCAGGAGGCCGGTCATCCGTCCCCCGCTCGTCCGTGCCCCGCTCGTCCGTGCCCCGCCCGTCCGCACCTCGGTCATCCGTCACCGCCGCCGGAGCGGAGCGCGTAACCGACCCCCCGCACCGTGTGCACGAGCCGCGGTTCGCCGCCCGCCTCGGTCTTGCGGCGCAGGTACATCACGTAGACGTCCAGGGAGTTGGAGCTGGGTTCGAAGTCGAAGCCCCACACGGCCTTGAGGATCTGCTCCCGGGTCAGTACCTGGCGCGGGTGCGCCAGGAACATCTCCAGCAGGGTGAACTCGGTACGGGTCAGGTCGACCCGGCGGGTGCCCCGGGTGACCTCGCGGGTGGCGAGGTCCATCCGCAGATCGGCGAAGGCCAGCACGTTCTCGTCGGTGCCGCCGCCGGTCGCCGCGGCGGCGTACGAGCTGCGGCGCAGCAGGGCCCGGATGCGGGCGAGGAGCTCGTCCAGTTCGAAGGGCTTGACCAGGTAGTCGTCGGCACCCGCGTCGAGGCCGGTGACCCGGTCGCCGACGGTGTCACGGGCGGTGAGCATCAGGATGGGCGTGGTGGTCCCGGCGGAACGGAGCCTGCGGGCCGCCGTCAGGCCGTCCATCCGGGGCATCTGGATGTCGAGGACGATGAGGTCGGGGGCGTACGACTCGGCCCTGGCGAGTGCGTCGAGGCCGTCGACGGCGACCTCGGTGTCGTACCCCTCGAACGCGAGGCTGCGTTGCAGGGCCTCGCGTACGGCGGGTTCGTCGTCGACGATCAGGACGCGCTGCGGATCGTCTTCGGCGGGGCTCATCGCTCGTTGTCCTCGTTTCGTTCCGTGCGGTTCGGGTTCCTCTCAGCCTCGCACGGCCTTGGCGCGTCGTCGCGCGGCCCGGCGCTTGCGGCCCGCGGTGGAACGGACCTCCGGGGCGCGCCGGGGCCCGAAGTCCTGGTGCGCGTCCGGCTCGGCGGCGTGATCCGCGGCGGAACCCACGGTGGAATCCGCGGCGAGCTGTGTGACGAGAGCGAGGGGCAGGGCCAAGTCGGCCGGGCCGGTGAGGGTGTGCGTGGGGTGTCGCATGACTGTCTCCTCAGGAGCTGTTGCCGGCCCGCAGGGTGTCCAGGTCGGCCTTGAGCGTGTTCACCGGGATGGCGAAGCCGAGGCCGACGCTGCCCGCACTGGAGCTGCTGGACCCGTCGGGCGAACTCGCCGAATACATCGCGGAGTTGATGCCGATGACCTCGCCGTTCATGTTGATGAGCGCGCCACCGGAGTTGCCGGGGTTGAGCGAGGCGTCGGTCTGGATGGCCTTGTACGTGGTGGTGGAGTCGCCGGTGTCCCCGTTGAACTGCCGGCCGCCGAATTCGAACGGCCACTGCCCGCCGCCCGGCCCGCTCCATCCCTGGCCCTGACCGTCGCCGTCGTCCTTGGCGACCGTGACGTCCCGGTCGAGCGCGGAGACGATGCCGCTGGTGACGGTGCCGGTGAGGCCCTCGGGGGAGCCGATCGCGACGACTTCGTCACCGACCGCGACCGTGGAGGAGTCGCCCAGTGTGGCCGTCTTGAGGCCGCTCGCGCCCCGGAGTTTGATGAGCGCGAGATCCTTGTCCGCGTCGGTGCCGACGACGTGCGCGGCGTACGAGCGCCCGTTGCTGAGCGTCACCTTGATCGACGAGGCGCCGGAGATGACGTGGTTGTTGGTCACGACCTCGCCGTCGGACGTGATGACCACGCCGGAGCCGGTGGACTCGCCCGCGGCCGAGGTCGCGTTGACCTCGACGATCGTCGGCGAGACGGCCTCGGCGACACCGGCGACGGTGCCCTTGCTGCTCTGCGAGACGGTGGTGCCGGGGGCACCGGTGCCGGTGCCGGTCGCGTCGTCGCGGGTCAGCTGTCCGATGGCGGTGGCGGTGGCGCCGCCCACGACCGCCGCCGTGATCGCCACGGCCGCCAGGAGGGCCACCGGTCGCCTGGCCCGGCGCCCGGACGCGGCCGGACCGTCGGCTGCGGGGGCAGTGGGGAGGTGGGACGGCGGTGGCGGGTACGACGCGTCACCGTTGCCGTACGAGGGGTACATCGGGTACTCGCCGCTCGGGCGCTGGCTCTTTGTCATGTCCTCAAGCGTCGAGGCCGAAGATGAGAGCAGCCTGAGCGTGTCCTGAGAAGCCCGGCAGAACCTGGTATGCCCGAAATAAAGCCTGCGATGAAGGCGCAATGAAGCCGCTGTGAAGGCGAACGTCATGTCCCCCGGATCGACGTGCCCGAGGCAGTGCCGAGACCGGCGGAGGGCCGGGCCCGATACGCCAGGGGCCCGGTCCCCCCCGCGGGCGTCGGCAGTACCGTCACACGCCGGTACGTCGCACGCCGGGACCGTCACGCCCCGGTGTCGTCACACCTGTCGTCACACCGCGGTGCCGTCGCACGCCGGTACGTCACACCCCGGCGCCGGGCTCCCCGCAGCCGCACGAGCGCCGTACCACCAGCGCCGAGGGAAACTGCTTCAGCCGTTCCCGCCGTGACCCCGACACCCGCAACGAGTCGTCGAGCACCAGGTCCACGGCGGCCCGCGCCATCGCCGGGCGGTCCGAGTGGACCGTGGTCAGCGGCGGGTCGGTGAGCCCGGCCTCCTTCACATTGTCGAAACCCGCGACCGCGAGTTCCCCGGGCACGTCGATCCGCAGCTCTCGCGCGGCCCGCAGCACGCCGATGGCCTGGTCGTCCGTCGAGCAGAAGATCGCGGGCGGCCTGTCCGGGCCCGCGAGCAGCTTCAGCGCCACCTGATAGGCGTCGTAACGGTTGTACGGGGCCTGGAACAGGCGGCCCTCCGTCGAGCGCCCCGACTCCTGCATCGCGCGGCGCCAGCCCTCGACGTGGTCGGCGACCGGGTCACCGACCACCGGGGTCGACTCCACGCCGCCGAAGCACGCCACGTACGCGTTGCCGTGTTCCAGCAGGTGACGGGTGGCGAGTTGGGCGCCGCCGATGTCGTCGGTGACGACCGCGACGTCCTCGATCGCTTCGGGGCGCTCGTGCAGCAGCACCACCCGCGCGTCCCATGCCTCGATCTCGGCCGCCGCCCGTTCGCTGGGACCCTGGCTGACCAGGATCAGGCCCGAGACCCGCATTCCGAGGAACGCGCGGAGGTAATGCACCTCGCGCTCGTCGCGGTAGTCCGAATTGCCGACCAGCACCATTTTCCCGCGCTCGGCGGCGGCCTGTTCGACCGCGTGCGCCATTTCCGCGAAGAACGGCTGCCGGGCGTCCGGCACGATCATTCCTATGAGGTCGGTCCGCCGCGAGGCCATCGCCTGGGCGACCCGGTCGGGCCGGTAGCCCAGTTCCTTGATCGCGGCGAGCACCCGCTCGCGCGTGGCCGGGGCGACCGGCCTCGGTCCGTTGTTGATGACGTAGCTGACGACCGCGGTCGACGTACCCGCCAGTCTCGCCACATCGTCCCGCGTCACCTTGGCCACGCGCGGCAGTCTACGCGGATTGACCGTCCGGCAGGCAGGCCGTATCCCGGCCCATTGCGAGGCACCGCCCTTCGTCGGCTGCTCCGAATGGGGCGCGGAGGCGGTTGCGGAGCAGTCGTGGTCCGGGCCGCGGCCTCTGCCGCGCCCCGATTCGCGACCGTCTCCGTCCCCGATTCGCGACCGTCTCCGCGCCCCGTCTCCGCGCCCCGATTCCCGGGCCGAGCCCCCGGCCCCGTGTGGTGGCCCGTGCTCAGCCCCCCGCGGCGGCCTGAGCCCTGTCTCCTGCGGCCCGGGAGCCGGTTCCCGCCGCGTCTCCCGCCGTGGCCTGCGCCTTGGCCTCCTCGGCGGCGCGCTCCACCTTCTCCGGCACGACGAAGCGGTAGCCGACGTTGCGTACGGTGCCGATCAGGGATTCGTGCTCGGGTCCGAGCTTGGCGCGCAGCCGCCGCACGTGGACGTCGACCGTACGCGTGCCGCCGAAGTAGTCGTAGCCCCAGACCTCCTGGAGGAGCTGCGCGCGGGTGAACACGCGGCCGGGGTGCTGGGCCAGGTATTTGAGCAGTTCGAATTCCTTGAAGGTCAGGTCGAGGACCCGGCCCTTCAGCTTCGCGCTGTACGTCGCCTCGTCGACCGACAGGTCGCCGTTGCGAATCTCCATCGGCGAGTCGTCGGCGGCCAGCTGCCGACGCCCGGTGGCCAACCGCAGCCGGGCCTCGACCTCTGCGGGCCCGGCCGTGTCCAGCAGTACGTCGTCGACGCCCCAGTCGGCGGTGACGGCCGCGAGACCGCCCTCCGTCACGACGAGAACCAGCGGACAGCCCGGCCCCGTGGACCGCAGCAGCTGGCACAGCGACCGCACCTGTGGCAGATCGCGGCGGCCGTCGACCAGGATGACGTCGGCACCGGGGGTGTCGACGAGCGCGGGGCCCTCGGCGGGCGCCACCCGCACGCTGTGCAGCAGGAGACCGAGGGCGGGAAGCACCTCTGTCGACGGTTGAAGCGCGTTCGTCAGGAGCAGCAGTGAACTCATCGCCGCTCACCTGCCCGGGTCGTCGGTCGATGATGGTGCACGGTTCGCTCGCCCATTACGTCGGTCCTCCTCGTTCCCTGCGAGAGGGGCACTCCCGGGACGGGCCCGGGGGAGTATGCGGCACTTCTTCGTTCGTTTTCGCGCGGTCCTTTACACGGTTGCACGGTTACGCGGTTACGCAGTACGGCCCCGCGTCCCCGAGCCCGCTGAGCTTGTGGAAACGCCGCCGTAACAACGCCTGGAAAGCGCAAAAGGACCCGGGGGCTTCTCTGCCCGGATCCTCTTCCCAGCACAATAGCCCACATGAGTTCTGCGCCCGAGGGGAGATTTCGGAGTTCCGCTGTTCCCTTGCTCACGCCCGGTGGTCCGTCCGGTGGTCCGTCCGGTGGCACGGACGGTTCCGCGCATGCCGCTGCACCAGTCTCTTCTTCGACCCCCGCGACCCCATCGACCCCGTCGACCCCATCGACCCCGTCGACCTCTCTGGCCGCTCCGGTCTCTTCGCGGGCCGTGCTGCTGACCGACGACGGTGTCCGTATCGAGGCGCTGTACGAGCCGCGCGCGGTGGAGGGGCGGGCCGTCGCCGGATCATCCTTCGACGGTGCTGCGGACGGCGGTGACGGCACGGGTGTCGCGGGCGGTACGGCGATCGTGATCGCTCACGGCTTCACCGGTTCGCTGGACCGGCCCGCCGTGCGGCGTGCCGCCCGGGTGCTGGGGCGGCGCGCGGCCGTGGTCACGTTCTCGTTCCGGGGGCACGGCGGGTCCGGTGGCCGGTCGACGGTGGGGGACCGCGAGGTGCTGGACCTGGCGGCCGCAGTGCGCTGGGCCCGGGCGCTGGGACACCGGCGGGTGGTGACCGTCGGGTTCTCGCTGGGCGGTTCCGTGGTGCTGCGTCACGGGGCGCTGTACGGGGCGGGCCGGGAGGCGTGCGGGGCACTGTACGAGGCGGGCCGGGAGGCCGGGGCGGAGATCGCCGCGGAGGTACCTGCGGATCCCGAGGCCCGTGCGGACGCGGTGGTGGCGGTGAGCGCCCCCGCCCGCTGGTACTACCGCGGCACGGCTCCGATGCGCCGCCTGCACTGGCTGGTCACACGGCCCACCGGCCGGCTGGTCGGCCGCTACGGCTTCGGTGTCCGCATCGACCGGGACGACTGGGATCCGGTACCGCTCTCGCCGGTCGGGGCGGCCGGACTGATCGCCCCCGTTCCGCTGCTGATCGTGCACGGTGACCGGGACCCGTACTTCCCGCTGGACCACCCCCGGACGCTGGCCGAGGCGGCGGGTGACGGGGCCGAGCTGTGGCTGGAACCCGGCATGGGCCATGCGGAGAACGCCGCGGACGAGAGCCTGCTCACCCGGATCGGTGACTGGACGGTGGCGGCGTGCTCGATGATGGGCAGCTGACGCGATACGAGAGGAGCCGCCGTCATGCCAGCGGGAACGATCCGCTACTGGGCCGCCGCCAAGGCCGCCGCCAAGGCCGCGGAGGAGCCGTACACGGCCGTGACCCTGGCCGAGGCGCTCGACGCGGTGCGCGAGCGGCACCCCGGCGAGCTCACCCGAGTGCTGCGAAGGTGCTCGTTCCTCGTCGACGGTGAACCGGTGGGAAGCCGGAGTCATGAGACCGTACGCCTTGCCGAGGGCGGCACGGTCGAGGTGCTCCCGCCGTTCGCAGGAGGGTGAACCCCAGAACATGAGCAGCAACGATCAGCAGTACCCGTACGGCCCGGCCCAGGGGCAGGGGCAGGCCCAGGCCCGGGTTCCGGCCGCGGACCAGGGGTACGGGTACGGGCCCGGGCACGACGGGACGGCGAGCGGGCAGCAGCCGCAGCAGCCCCTGCACCCCGCGCGACCCCATGACCCGCACGCGTACGGCGATGGAGCCACCGGCGCTCAGCCGTACCCGCCCCAGTCGTACGGGAATCAGTCGTACGTAGACCAGCCGTACGGAGGCGGGGGCCAGCCGCAACCGTCCTACGGCGGCCAGTCCTACGGCGATCAGGTCTACGGAGGCGAGGCCAACCCGCACCACCAGCCCCAGCCGCACCAGCCGTATGGCGACCAGTCTTACGGGGACCAGTCCTACGGGAACCAGGTCTACGGAGGTGGGGCCCAGCCGCACCAGCAGCCCCAGGCGAACCAGTCCCACGGCGGCCAGCCCTACAGGGACCAGCCCCACGGCGCCCCGGTGCAGGGACACGGTCACGGGCATGCTCCGTACGGCCATGGCCCGGGCCATGGCCAGGCCCCCGCGACGCATGCCGGGGCCGGCTGGCCGGCCGCGGCCGGGCACACGCAGGAGCCCGCCGCGCCCGCCGCACCGGCCCCCGGCCCGCACAGCACGCATGACCCGAACCCTCAGGTCCCGCAGGAACCGCACATCCCGTACGACCCTGCGGTCACGCAGACGTGGGAGGGC
Organism: Streptomyces sp. NPDC047982; assembly: GCF_043204165.1. Classification (NCBI taxonomy): domain Bacteria; kingdom Bacillati; phylum Actinomycetota; class Actinomycetes; order Kitasatosporales; family Streptomycetaceae; genus Streptomyces; species Streptomyces sp. NPDC047982. The sequence continues at coordinate 54,299 of NZ_JBIDBS010000023.1, forward strand.
CAGACCTGGGACACCCAGTACCAGCCGACCATCCGCCCCACCGGTTCCACCGGCCCCGTCGGCCCCACCGGTTCCACCGGCCCCGTCGGCCCCACCGGGCCCGCCCAGCCAGAGACCTCCGTGCGGGAGTCCGTGCCGCCCGCCGCCGAGACCGCCTACCTCCCGCCGTACTCCGCGTACTCCCAGACGGGGCCGCAGGGCGCGACCAGATCGCGTCCGCTGCCCCCGGAGGCGCCTGCTGCCCCCGCCCCAGCCCCCGTATCCGGCGCGGCGCCGGGCGGAGGGCCGGCCGCCTCCGGCTCCCCGGCCACGACCGCGTCCGGACTCGACACCTCCGAGTACGGCGCACCCACCACCCTGGGCAACAGCCGCGTCACCGACGCCCAGCGCGCCCGCGCCGAGGGCCGCTCGCCGATCATCCCGCCGGGCATCCAGCCCGCGGGGATCACCGCCGTGCTGGGGCTGCTGCTCGCCCTCGGTGCCGCGATCGGGTCGTACGCCCTGCTCGTACCGCTGGTACTGCTCCAGGCCGTGACCGCGGCCGGATGGTTCCGGCTGAACGGCATGTGGCCCGCGCGGCAGGGCATCGCGCTCGCGTTCGCGGGCGGGGTCGTCGCCGATGTCGCCCTGCTCGCCGCGGGGCGCGAGAACGCCCCGGCCGCCGTCCTCGGCACCCTCGGCGTATGGGTGCTGCTCACCGTGGTCCTCCAGCTGCGCAGCCAGGCGGACCCGGACGAGCGGATGTACGGGCTGATGGCCACCACCGCCTCGGCCGCCCTGACGGTGCTGGCCGCGGGGCACCTCGCGGCGGTCCCGGACATGGTGACGGCCGGGACGGTGGCCGTCGCGGCCGCCGTGCTCGTCCGCGCGCTCCCGCTGCCCGGACCGGCCTCCGTCGTGGTGGCGCTGCTCGCGGGTGCGGGTGCCGGTGCGGCGGCCGGGGCGCTCGTCGGCTTTGGGGGCGCGCACGGCGCCGTGGTCGGCCTGGCGGCGGGCGGATGCGCGCTGATCGGGCTGCGGGCGGCGAGCTACGACTACCCGTCGCGGTTCGTCCACATGACGGCCGGTGTGGCGCTGCCGCTCACCGCCGCGGCCCCCGCCGTCTACCTGGTCGGACAGGTGCTCGCGTAGCGCGGCCCCGGCCGGTGTCTCCCGGTGCGCACCGGCACCGCTGTCCCGGCGTCGATCGGCCGCGAACCCGAACGCCGACGCCGACCGGCAGAGTCTGCCGGCGGGCGGACCGGCAGAGTCTTCCGACGCCGGTCGGCCCGCCTTCCGGACGAGCGGGTGCCTCCCCGGGGAACCGATGGGGGCGTCCGCTCGTCGATCATTCGGGACGGCCGGTGCGCGCGGGGGTGCGGGGCCGTCGAACCGGACGCAGGGGGGAAGAGCGGTCATGCGGGCGCTGCGGGCATTGCTGGTCACGGTGCTGGTCCTGGGTGGGATCTTCGTCGCCGTCGACCGGGCGCTGGTGTACTTCGCCGAGTCGGAGGCCGAGAAGCGGGTCCGGATCCCCGGGGCGACGGTCGACTCCACGGATGTGTCCATCAAGGGGTTCCCGTTCCTGACCCAGGCCGCCGACTCGCGGTTCGACGAGGTCGACGTCGAGATGACCGGCATCCAGACCGACAGCAACGGCCGCAGGATACGGGTCAGCAGCATGAACGCCACGCTGCACGACGTGACTCTGACCGACGGCTTCTCCGGAGTCACCGCTGCCGACGCCGGCGGCAAGGCCGTCATCTCCTACGACGACCTGACCAGCACCGCCGGTGACGGGGTCTCCATCGAGTACGGCGGCGACGACAAGGTGAAGGTCACCGGCACCGTCGACCTCCTCGGCCGCCCGTTCTCGCACAGCGTGCTCTCCACCGTCACCCTCGTCGACGGCCAGACCCTCAAGGTGCGCGCGGACAAGGTGCCGGGCAAGGGGGTTCCCGGGCTGGAGGATCTGGTGCGTCGGAAGACCGACTTCGAACGGCAGATCGGCGGCCTGCCCAGCGGTCTGGAGCTCCGGAAGATCCAGGTGACCCCCCGAGGCGTGGAGGTCACGGTGGCGGGCACGAACGTGAAGCTCGCCGGGTGAGCCCGGCGGGGCCGGGCCGGGGGCTCCGGTTGCCGCCTCGCAGGTCACATGCTGAGACGGGCCCGTCCGCTTCGTAGATGGATGACGGGAACGGGCTGCCGGAACGCGGCGCGGACGGCAACGGAGCCCTCCTGCGTCCCGCATGGCGGATGATCAAGTCTCATCATGCGACACAACGGTGACACGGTCGTCCGTACGTCCCTACGATCGGTCCCATGCAGTGCGCTATTGGCGGTCTCCCTCAGTGGGGACGGGCGGATCTCACGAAGCGGCGGGCAGTGGACCTGTGCCGCATCGCCGCCATGCTCTGTCGCGCTGTCTGAGCGGGACCCTTCGGCACCCCGCGTCTTCCCCGGCCCTTCGACCGGTTTCAGGGCCCCGGCCCCATCCCGTTGTCTTCGCACGTGTGCCGCGCACCGCGCCGCCGTACACCCGCATCACGCACCGTCTCGCATCATCTCGCCGCAGACTGCCCCGGAGGAGAAAAGAATGAGCCGCAGCGACGTCCTGGTAGACGCCGACTGGGTCGAGGCCCACCTCGACGACCCGCAGGTCGCTCTCGTCGAGGTCGACGAGGACACCTCGGCGTACGAGAAGAACCACATCAAGAACGCGATCCGGATCGACTGGACGAAGGACCTCCAGGACCCGGTGCGCCGTGACGTCATCGACCAGGCCGGCTTCGAGAAGCTGCTGTCCGAGAAGGGCATCGCCAACGACACCACCGTCGTCCTGTACGGCGGCAACAACAACTGGTTCGCGTCCTACGCGTTCTGGTACTTCAAGCTCTACGGTCACGAGGACGTCCGCCTTCTCGACGGTGGCCGCAAGAAGTGGGAGCTGGACTCCCGCGACCTGGTCGACGGCGACCAGGTCCCGTCCCGCCCGTCCACCGAGTACAAGGCCAAGCCGCAGGACCAGTCGATCCGCGCCTACCGCGACGACGTCGTGAAGGCGATCGGCGGCCTGAACCTGGTCGACGTGCGTTCGCCCGACGAGTTCAGCGGCAAGCTGCTCGCCCCGGCACACCTGCCGCAGGAGCAGTCGCAGCGCCCCGGCCACGTGCCGACGGCACGCAACATCCCGTGGTCGAAGAACGCCAACGACGACGGCACCTTCAAGTCGGACGAGGAGCTGAGGGCCCTCTACGAGGCCGAGCAGGTCGACCTGTCGAAGGACACCATCGCGTACTGCCGCATCGGTGAGCGTTCCGCGCTCACCTGGTTCGTGCTGCACGAGCTCCTCGGCCAGGAAAACGTCAAGAACTACGACGGTTCGTGGACCGAGTACGGCTCCCTGGTGGGTGTGCCGATCGAGCTCGGCGCCGCCAAGTAACCCGGCACCCATCCGGACCAGCACGACACCGACCCAGAAAGACAGGACACCATGTGTGGAGCACAGGCCGGCGGCCCCGACGCCTCGACCATCAAGCCCGGTGAGACGACCATCCAGGGCAGCGTGACGCGCGACGGCGAGCCCGTCGCGGGCTACGTGCGCCTGCTGGACTCGACCGGCGAGTTCACCGCGGAGGTTCCGACCTCGGCGACCGGGCAGTTCCGTTTCTACGCGGCCGAGGGCACGTGGACGGTGCGCGCCCTGGTGCCGGGCGGCAGCGCCGACCGCACGGTCGTGGCGCGGACGGGTGGCCTTTCCGAGGTCGCCATCGCCGTCTGATCACGGTCCAGGACCGCACCGTACGTGGCAGGGCTGTAAGCGGCCGCGCCGCACCGGCCGAAGGGCCGTACCCCAGGGGTTGGACGCTTCTGGCACGGGTACGGCCCTTCGCGCCGTCCGCACGACCCTGTCGGCACGTCGGCGCCACGACACGTCGAAAGTCGGCACGATCGTGCGTGCGCAGGGGCGGACAACCGCATGCTCGCACGGGCGGAAACGGTCCTACGCTTGAAGCATGTACGCCCGACGCCGTCGCGGCTATTTCCTGATGATGGGCGGCTGCATCGTCCTCTTCGTCTCGGCCTGGGCCTTCGTGAGGCTGTGGTCGATGCCCGCCGCGATAGTGATGTGCTTCGTGGCGATGGTCATTCCGCCGCTCGCGGCCATGTTCGCCAATCGGCGGGGGCCGGAGGACCGCTGGTGGGACGATCCGTCCGGCGATCCGCAGTCCGACGAGTGGTGGGACGAGCTCGACGGCAAGAAACGCCACTGACCGCCGCCGACCATCGACGACGTCTGCGCGCGTGCGGGGGTACTCAGCAGGGGAGGGGCGGGGGCGTTTCAGTAGACGAGGGCCTGGACACCGTCGGCCATGATCTCGCTGACGAAGACCTGGGCGCCCGCGATCCGCACATCTTCCAGGACGTCCTGTTCGGTGATGTCGCGACGGGCGGCGCACTGTGTGCAGAGGGTGATCCGTCCGCCCGCCTGGATCGACTCGATCAGGTCCGGGAGCGGCGCCGCGTGCGGCAGTTCGAACTCGGCGGCGCGCCCCGGCAGGGCGAACCATGAGGATTCGCCGGTCAGCCAGAGCGAGACCTCCACCCCGCTGGCGACGGCGACCGCGGCCACCGTGAACGCCTGCGAGCAGCGCTCGGCCGCGTCGGCACCGGCAGTCACCTTGATCACGAGCTTCTTCGACATGGCCCGAACTGTAATCGTCGGCCGGTCCCCGTGCGCGGGCCCGCACCTCGTCCCTCGTCCCTGGTTCTCGTCCCTGCGCCCCTCGCGCCCCACGCACCCGTCGTGCCCGCGCCTCGCACCAGCGGTGCTCCCGATGAGCCGTGCCTCCGCGCGCGGGTCCGCACCACGCGCTTCCCGCAAGCCCCGAACCGACGCGCAGGGGCCCAACCCATTAGGCTTGGGCCCGGCGCCGTACCGCCGCCACACCGTCCGTCCCAAGGAGTTCCCGTGCTCGAGGCATTCTTCACCGCCCTGCTGGTCCTGGTCTGCATCGGCACCCTCGCCTTCGCGGGCGTGACCGTGAAGAAGCTCTACCAGGGCCAGCGCTGACCGCCGCGGCTCACCGCCTCCTCCTCCCTCCCTCTGTCCTCCCCGGCGCGGGTGCCCCCGCTGGACGGACGTGACACCCGCAACCCTCGTGTGTCACGTTTGGAATCCACCGCCCCTCGCCTTCCTCACAGATCGTCTGAGCCACTCATGATCGAGATCCCGTCCGACCTCCACCCGGACCTCGTCCCGCTGGCGTTCCTCCTCGGCAACTGGGCGGGCGCGGGTGTCTCCGACTTCCCCGGTGCCGAGAAGTGCAACTTCGGCCAGGAGGTCTCCTTCCGTCACGACGGCCGGGACTTCCTGGAGTACGTCTCGCACACCTGGGTGCTCGACTCCGAGGGCAACAAGGCCAAGCCGCTGGAGTCCGAGACCGGCTACTGGCGCATCGACAAGGACCGCAAGGTCGAGGTGGTCATGGTGCGCGACCAGGGCGTCGTCGAGATCTGGTACGGCGAGCTGGCCGACCAGAAGCCGCAGATCGACCTGGCCACCGACGCGGTGGCGCGGACCGCGGCCTCCGGCCCGTACAGCGGTGGCAAGCGTCTTTACGGCTATGTGAAGAGCGACCTGATGTGGGTCGGTGAGAAGGCCACCCCCGAGGTCCAGCTGCGTCCGTACATGTCGGCCCACCTGAAGAAGGTCGTCACCCCCGAAGAGGTCGAGGCGATGGCGAAGAGCCTCGGCGACCTGCCGGACGACGGCATCGCCTTCTTCAAGTAGGCCACTTCACGTAGGCGGCTTCAACCAGGCTGCTTCACGTAGACGGCTCCGAGCAGCCGCAAGCAGCCTCGGCGGTCACCAGGCAGCCCGGCCCGCGTCGAGCAGCCGCGCAACCCACGTCGGTCGGCCGGTTCTCCGGCTCCGTCGCACGGCCCTTCGTCTTCGGCCGCGGGCGGCGGCCCGCCCCGACCTACACTGAGCGTGTGGTGAGCACCGACTGGAAGACCGATCTCCGGAAGCGCGGCTACCGGCTGACGCCGCAGCGGCAGCTCGTCCTGGAAGCGGTTGACACACTCGAACACGCGACGCCCGACGACATCCTCTGCGAGGTGCGCAGGACCGCGTCCGGGGTGAACATCTCCACCGTCTACCGGACGCTCGAACTCCTGGAGGAACTGGGCCTGGTCAGCCATGCCCACCTGGGACATGGGGCGCCGACGTACCACCTGGCCGACCGCCACCACCACATTCATCTGGTCTGCCGCGACTGCACCAACGTCATCGAGGCCGATGTCGAGGTGGTCTCCGAGTTCACCGCGAAGCTCCAGGCCGACTTCGGTTTCGAGACCGACATGAAGCACTTCGCGATCTTCGGCCGGTGCGCCGAGTGCACGGAGCGGGCGACGCCGAAAGACGCGACGTCCGAAGACACGGCGACGAAGACGGCGGTGAAGACGATGTCGACGGGTGACGCCGGAGGGTGAGGCCGCCCACCGCCGGGCCCTGTGGACCGCGTCGTACGCTGGTCGCATGAAGAGCCCCCTGCTGTCACTGCCCGGCGCCGTACCTGCCGAAGGCCGCGACGAAGGCGTCGCCGCGCACTACGGCGACCTGTTCCGTGAGCAGCGCGCCCTTGCCGACGGTTTTGGCCTCGTCGACCTGTCGCACCGTGCCGTCGTCACCGTCAGCGGCAGCGACCGGCTGGCATGGCTGCATCTGCTGCTCACCCAGCACGTCAGCGAGCTCGCCCCGGGGCAGGCCACCGACGCGCTGATCCTCACCGCGAACGGGCACGTCGAGCACGCCCTCTACCTCGTCGACGACGGCGAGACGGTATGGATGCACGCCGAGCCGGGCACGCAGGACGGACTCGTCGCCTACCTGGAGTCCATGAAGTTCTTCTACCGGGTCGAAGTCGCCGACCGCACCGGGGACTTCGCCGTGGTGCACCTGCCCGCCGGTTCCATCGCCGAGGTCCCGGACGGTGTGACGGTACGGGAGACGGCGTACGGCCGGGACCTGTTCCTGCCCCGGGCCGACCTGGAGGAGTACGCGGTCGCCCACGGCCCGCTCGCCGGCATCCTGGCGTACGAGGCGCTGCGCGTCGAGGCGCACCGCCCGCGTCTCGGCTTCGAGACCGACCACCGGACCATTCCGCACGAGGTGGGCTGGATCGGCACCGCCGTCCACCTTCAGAAGGGCTGCTACCGGGGGCAGGAGACCGTGGCCCGGGTGCAGAACCTGGGCAGGCCGCCGCGGCGGCTGGTTTTCCTGCACCTCGACGGCAGTGAGGTCGTCCTGCCCGGACATGGCGCTCCCGTACGGCTCGCCGCGGACGGCCCCGAGAGCCGGCAGCTGGGCTTCATCACCACGTCCGCCCGCCACCACGAGCTGGGGCCGATCGCGCTCGCCCTGGTCAAGCGGAACGTCGCGGTGGACGCGGAACTGCTCGCGGGGGACACGGCCGCCGCGCAGGAAGTCGTCGTGGAGCCGTAGGGCCGGCCGTGGTCCGTGGGACCAGAGCCAGGCGGTAGGACCGGAGCCAGGCCCGTGGGACCAGAGCCGGGGCTCGTGGGACCAGCCGGGCGCTTCACCCGGATGGGCCCTACCCGGATGGCCCTACCCCGACGCGCCCGCAGGCCGGTCCACACCTCAGGACGAGCCGGCCCGTCCCCTGGTCAGCCCGCTCGGGCCCGGTCGGACCGGTCGCTCTCGGACGGGCCAGGTTCAGACCTCGACGATCACCGTGAACGGGCCGTGGTTCGTCAGCGAGACCCGCATCTGCGCCCCGAACCGGCCCGTCTCCACCCGTGCTCCCAGCGCCCGCAACTGCGCCACCACCTCGTCGACCAGTGGTTCGGCGACCTCGCCGGGCGCGGCGGCGTTCCAGGTGGGCCTGCGGCCCTTCCTGGCGTCCCCGTAGAGGGTGAACTGCGAAATCACCAGAAGCGGTGCATTCACATCCGAGCAGGACTTCTCGCCCTCCAGAATCCGGACCGACCAGAGCTTGCGGGCGAGCTGGGCCGCTTTCTCCGGGGTGTCGCCGTGGGTGACCCCCACCAGCACACACAGTCCTTCGCCGACGATCTCGCCGACCACCTCGGGCCCGTCCGACGCGCCCGAACCGTCGGCCACCGTCACCTTCGCGCCGTCCACCCGCTGTATCACTGCACGCATACGGACCAACCTAACTTGGCCAAACCCCGCCTTGGGCTGAACGGGTACAGAGCGCCCACACGGGGCCACTGGAGTGGCACCATGCTCGCAAGGTGGTGTGCCGACGCACCCGGTCGAGGGGATGGACACAAGCATGAGCACCTATGGAACCGGGCGGTCCTCCGGCGCGGTGCCGTTCACGTGCGACGGCAGTGGCGACGGCGGCACCAGCACCATGCGCCCACCCGTACAGCGGACCGGTCACGGTGGCGCGGACGCCCCGCCCGCCGGGCCGCGACCAGAGCTGGGCGGCCTGCGGCTGGCGGAACTGCGCACGCTGCGCCGCGATTCGCAGCGCGACGAGGCCGACCTCAGCTATGTGCGGCGACTGGTCCAGGGGCGGATCGACATCCTGCGGGCCGAGCTGGCCCGGCGGCTGGATCCGGAGACGCCGGTGGTGGACCGGCTCTCGGAGATCCTCGCCGACACCCCGTCCCGGCACCGCTCCTCCGCCCGGCACGTGACGCTCACCACGCCCCGCAGCGACGAGTACCGCCAACTGGCGGCCGAGACGCTCGCCGAGGTGGAGCTCTCCGACCTCGACGCCCGCACGGACGAGGAACTGCACGCCGCGATGGGGCGCCTGATCCGCTACGAGCAGCAGGTCTCCCGCCGCCGTCACCAGTTGCAACGCACCGCCGACGATTGCGGTGCGGAGATTGCCCGCAGGTACCGTGACGGGGAAGCACAAGTAGACGACCTGCTCGCCTGAAGCGATCCTTCCGGGGGCCGGCCCGTACCTTTCTCCGGAAGGCCACCATGACCCCCAGCGCCGCCGCCCTCGACGCCCTCGACGCCCCGTCTGGCATATCCCCCGCCCGCCCGGACGCCCATCCGGTCCTGGCCGAGGTCGTACGGTCCGGCTTCGTGGAGGGCGGCCATCGCGGCTCGCTGGTCGTACTGGCCGCGGACGGCAGCGTGGAGCTGGCCCTGGGCGATCCGACGGCGCCCGTCTTCCCGCGATCCGCCAACAAGCCGATGCAGGCCGCGGCCGTGCTCCGGGCCGGACTCGACCTGTCCGGGGAACGGCTGGCGCTGGCCGCCGCGAGCCACTCGGGGGAGGGCTTCCACCTCGATCTCGTCCGTACGATGCTCGCCGAGCACGGGCTGACCCCCGGCGACCTGCGGACCCCGCCCGACCTGCCGCTGGATCCGGCCGAGGCGGAGACGTACCTCGCCGCCGGGAACGTCCGGGAGCGGATCACCATGAATTGTTCGGGCAAGCACACGGCGATGCTCGCGGCGTGCGCGCTGAACGGCTGGGACCTGACCTCCTACCTCGACCCCGCGCACCCGCTCCAGCGACTGGTCCACCAGGTGGTGGAGGACACGACGGGCGAGCCGGTCGCGGCGGTCGGCACGGACGGGTGCGGGGCGCCGCTGATGGCGATCAGCCTGGTCGGGCTGGCTCGGGCCTACCGTTCGTTCGTGCGGGCGGAGCCGGGGACGGCGGAGCGCCGGGTCGGGGACGCGATGCGCGCCCACCCCGAGTACGTGGCCGGGACGCGCCGGCCCGACACCTGGCTGATGCGGGAGCTGCCGGGCACGCTCTCCAAGATGGGCGCGGAGGCGGTGCAGGCGGTGGCGCTGGCGGACGGCCGGGCGCTCGCCTTCAAGATCGACGACGGTGCCGGGCGGGCACTGGGACCGGTGCTGGCCCGGTCGCTGCGGCTGCTCGGCGTCGACGCCCCGGTGGTCGACCGGATCGGGCACGCCCCGCTGCTGGGCGGCGGCGACGAGGTCGGCGAGATCCGCGCGGCGTTCTGAACGGACGCGTTCCAGCGTCCTGGGTGAGCACGTACCGGCGTTCTGAACGGACGCGCTCCGCGTTCTGAACGGACGCGCTCCGCGTTCTAAACGGACGCGCTCCGGCGTTCTGAACGGACGCGCTCCGGCGTTCTGAACGGACGCGCTCCGGCGTTCTGGGCGGGCGTGTTCCGGCGTTCTGGGGGACCTTCTGGAGCTCCGAACAGACACGTCCGGACGGACATCCGGGGCGGTGCCGGGGCGGGACCCCGAGGGGTCTGGCCCGATCCCGTCGTTGGCGGAAAACCCGGCGACAGCCCGTGAGCGAAATGCCTAGCGTGGGCGCATGTCCCTTGACGTCCGTACGCTCACCGAGTCCGACTACCCCGACTGGTTGCGGGCCCTGAACACCGGTTTCCTGCGCCCGCCGACCGTGACGGAGCAGGAGATCAACAGCCGCCTCCCGCACACGGACCTCATGCGCACACGAGGCGTGTTCGACGACGGGCGGTGCGTGGCCACGTTCCGCTCGTTCGCACAGGAACTGACCGCCGTCGGCGGCGCCCCGGTGCGGGCCGACGCGATCTCCAACGTCACGGTCTCGCCCACGCACCGCCGCCGCGGACTGCTCGGCCGGATGATGGCCGACGACCTGGCCGCGGCGAAGGAACGCGGCGAGGTGGTCGCCACGCTGATCGCCGCCGAGTACCCGATCTACGGGCGGTACGGCTTCGGCCCGGCGGCGTGGACCATCGAGTGGGAGATCGACGTACCTCGGTCGGGCCTCGATCCCCGCCGACCCGTCCCGGACGCGGCGGACGGCGGCCGGATCGACCTGGTGACCGGCGCGGAGCTACGAAAGCTGGGCCCGGCGATCCACGACCGGCTGCGCGCCCGGCAGCACGGGGCCACCGACCGCGACGCCCGCTGGTGGGATTTGACCACCGGTGAGAACCGGCCCCGCCCCGACCCCTGGGCGGAACCCTTCTACGCGGTCCACCGGGACGCGGACGGCGAGCCCGACGGTCTGGTCGTCTACCGGGCCGACGCCCGCTGGAGCGATGCCAAGCAGCCGCTGAACCGGGCCACGGTCGTCGACCACATCGCCGTCACCCCGGCCGCGGAGCGCGCGCTGTGGCATTTCGTCTGCTCGATCGACTGGGTCACCACGGTCCGTACCGGTTACCGCGCCCCCGACGACCTGCTGCCCCTCCTCCTTCCGGACCCACGAGCGGCCCGCGTCGTGACCCACGCGGACTGGTTGTGGGTGCGTGTCCTCGACGTCGTACGCGCCCTGGAGGCCCGTACCTACGCCGTACCCGGCACGCTGGTCCTGGACGTCCACGACACCACCGGCCTGGCCGGCGGCCGTTACCGCCTGGATGCCTCCCCGTCCGGCGCGACCTGTGCCCCCACCACGCGGAAGGCCGACATCGCCCTGGACGTACGGGAGTTGGGGGCCCTCTACCTGGGCGACGAGTCCCCGGCGCGGCTGGCGGCCCTCGGCAGTATCGAGGAACTGACGCCGGGGTCGGTGGCGGCGGCGGAAGGGATGTTCCGGGCGGCGCGGCGGGCGTGGTGCCCGGAGGCGTTCTGACACCCGGACGGGGCCGGAGGAGCGGGCGGTTCGCGTGCGTGGACGGTTCGTGCGCGTGCGGCTTCGCCGGGTTCGTGCGGGCGAGCGGTTCGTGTGTCCGGGCGGTGTACGGCGTGCGCACGTCGGCCGGGCTCGGGCATCAAGTCCGCTTGAGGCCGAGGCGTACGCTTCATGGTCAAGAGCGGAGAGAATCCCGCCCCCGGGTCGGTGGCGCACACGGCGCACGGAGGCCGTCGGGGCCGCCCGGAGCACACGGCCCACGCATCCCGGACACCCCAGGTGCCTCATGTGCCTCATGTGCCCGACGTGCCTCACCCTTTGCACGAGCCCTCGGCCGCGCAGGCGCTCCCAGCCGCGCAGGCGGTCTCAGCGACCGGCACTCAGTCGCTCGGCTGCGGCTCGGCGCTCGGCCGCTGCTCGGTTCTCAGCCGCTCGGGGTCGTGCCGTGCAGCACCGCTTCGGCGATCGCCTGCACCCGGTCGCGCGTGATGCCGGTGCGCTGTTCCACGGCGAGAGGGTGGTCGGTGGGCTCCAGCTCGACGGCGGGGCGTCGGCCGATGGGGCGGGTGTGCACGTTCGTCTTGAGGTTGGTCGTACGCGGCGAATACAGCCCCAACTCGGTGCTCAGCCAACCGAAGTACGGCTGTTCGGCCTCGCGGCCGGGGGTCTCCCACACATCGAGGGCGCGCGCGAAGTTCGTCCGGCTGAGCGAGACCCACACGCCCCAGGAGAAGGGTTCCTCGCTGCCGAGGACGGGTATCTCGATCAGACCCTTGATGAAGAAGTGCTCGTTCCTGACGACGCACTGTTCCGAGGAGAGCATGCTGTCGGGATCGCTCTCCAGGCTCGCGTCCCAGACGTCGGGCGCCATGGTCGAGTACCCCATCGGGAGTTCCGCGTGGTGTTCACCGCAGCAGGAGCAGGTGTAGCCGGGGTCGATAGCCATGGGCGGGATCCTAGGCCCTGCGGCCGACACGGCCCCGTGGCGGTGGGACGGTGGACCGCCTCGGCAGGCGGTCCACCATCGGCTCAACGCCCTACCGGTGCCCCTCCACGACGTGTGCGACGACACAACTGACGTTGTCGGGGCCGCCGGAGCGATTGGCCAGGGAGACGAGTTCCCGTACGGCCTGTTCCGGTTCGTCGGCCGTGGCGACGACCCGGCGCATCTCCTCGGCGCGGACCACCGACGACAGGCCGTCGGAGCAGAGCAGATAGCGGTCCCCGACCCGGGCTTCGTGCAGGCGCATGTCGGGGGTGCCGTCCGCGCCCGGGCCCAGTGCCCGTATCAGCAGCGCCCGCTGCGGGTGGGAGACGGCCTCCTCCGGGCTGATGCGCCCCTCGTCGACCATCGATTGCACCACGGTGTGGTCGTGGGTGATCCGGAACAGTTCGCCGTCGCGCAGGAGATGGGCGCGGGAGTCGCCGATGTGGACGAGGGCCAGTCGCGACCCCGTCCAGAGCATCGCGGTGAGCGTGGTGCCGGCCTCCTCCGGCGCGGGTCCGGTCGCGGTGACGCCGCGGACCGCCCGCTCGGCGCGTTCGACGGCGTCCTCCAGGACGTTGAGGAGATCGCCCGCCGGGACACCGCCGGTTTCGAGGTGGCGGAACGCGTCGATGGCGGCGGCGCTCGCGGAGGCGCCCGTGCCGCCGAATCCGTCGGCGACGGCGAGCAGCCGGGCTCCCGCGTAGGCGGTGTCCTGGTTGCTCCCCCGGACGCGTCCGGTGTCGGAGAGCGCGGCGTAACGGATTTCCGGGGGGTGGGTGGTCGTGGTCGGGGACATGGCGGAGTCCTTTCCGGTCAGCTGGTCGATGAGGAAGGCGGCCAGGTCCCGCCGCGCGGCGGTGTCGGCCTCGATCCGGGCCCGGAACGCGCGGATCTCCTGGGCCGCTCCGGCTGCGTCCAGGGCGCAGACGTGCCGGATGCGGGCGAGCGGCATCCCCAGGCGCCGCAGCCAGGCGACCAGTCGGGCCCGTTCCAGCTGCTGCGGCGCGTAAAGCCGGTAGCCGGTCACCGGATCGACGCGCGCGGGCCGCAACAGGCCGAGTTCGGCGTACAGGCGCAGGGCCTTCGGCGACAGCCGGGACGCCTTCGCGAACGCCCCGATGGTCAGCAGCTCCATGCCCGCTCCTCCTCATACCGGACACCTCGCCCGGCCCCACCGATGCTGCGGCTTTCCCCAAGGTGAAGGTCAAGGCCGAGGCCGGCCAGGGGACGGAGTGCGGCGGGCAGCCGGGCAGCCGGGCAGTTGGGCGACTGGGCCGAGGCGTCGGCTGATCAGGCCGACCGGAAACCGTTCAGACCGCCGCCCCTTCCGGAGGGACGCGCTCGTCCCTCCGGAACGGATTGACTGGTGTCGTCCCGTGCTGGGCAAGAGCGGGCAGCGTGAGGCACTGTCCTGCGCCGCCCGTGACCGACGATGACGCGCCGGCGGCCGCGGTCCCGTTCGGCCGCCTTCCCGCCGCCCGGCCGCGGGCAGTCGCCCGCTGAGGCGGCGTGGACGTACGGGCCGGACGACCTCACAGTGGCATCCGGCAGTAGAGCTGATCACAGGCGTCGTCATGAGCCCGCCTGGCAAGCAGGACGAGCGATTCGACCAGTGGCGGCATGCCTTCGGCGCGGGCACCGGTGCCGGGAGCGTGGCCCGTACCGGTGTCCGTACCGGTGCCCGTGCCGGGGCCGGAAAGGCCCCGTGTCGGCAGACCGCCTCGATCCGGGGCCGGACCGCGGGATCCAGGTGATGGCGTGCGGCCGACGTGGCAGGGACGCCGTCAGGTGTCGAAGGTGCGGCGGGCGGTCTCGATGTGACCGAGGTACTGGTGGGTCCAGTCGCATATCGCGGCAACCGTCGCTCGCAAGGCTCGACCCGGCTCCGTGAGGGTGTACTCGACCCGCGGCGGCACGGTGGGGTGCACACACCGTTCGACCAGGCCGTTGCGTTCCAGCATGCGCAAGTTCTGGGTGAGCATCTTGTGGCTGATGCCCTCGACCTCGTTGCGCAACTCGGTGAAGCGCAGGGTGCGTTCACCCAGTGCCTCGATGATCAGGAGCGCCCACTTGTTGGCGACGTCCGAGAAGATCTCCCGCGCCAACGAGTCCGCGCGCGTCAGATCGGCTTCGTCCTTGGGCGAGCCCTTGAGCTGTTTGGTCACCACGAGGTTCCCCAGTCACTGAAAAGTGCGTTCTTCCATGTCAGCGGCCACTCTCCTACGGTTTCTGAGTAACCACAAGGGACTACGAGAGACCGCAAGGGGCCCAAGAAGGGGCCGCAAGCGCCTCTCATGACAAGGAGGTCGCAGTCATGGCCATCACTCTGCTGAACCCCAGCGGATTGCCCGAGGTCGACGTCTACCGGCAGGTGTCGGTCGCATCCGGATCGAAACTGGTCTTCATCGCCGGGCAGGTCGCCTGGGACGCCAAGGGGGCCACGGTCGGCGAAGGCGACCTCGCCGCGCAGGTCGAACAGTGCTACCTCAACATCGGTACCGCCCTGGCCGCAGCCGGTGGTTCCTTCGACGACGTGGCAAAGCTGACCGTTCACGTCGTCGACTGGACGCCCGACAAGATGCCCCTGCTGCTGGAGGGGATCTCCCGGGCGGCCGCGAAGCTGGGGGCCGCCCCGGTCCCGCCGGCCACGCTGCTGGGTGTGGCGGCGCTCGACATCCCCGACCATCTGGTCGAGATCGAGGCCACCGCGGTCCTGGACTGAACGAATGCCGTTCTGCCGAATCTGCCGAACGCCGTTCTGAACGGATTGACAACGATTGCGCGCGGTTGTCCGGTCTCGCTGAAGGTGAGGCACGGTGAGTCCCTGACCTGGCGTGCCTCAGTTCGAGCGAGACGGGGGCAGGCCGGCTGTCTCGCTCAATCCAAGGTGCGGCGCTTCTGGAGGCACCGCCGAGCTGGGGAAGCCGAAGGACCTTTCCCTCAGTCGGGGTCGGTGGCGATGGGGCCCACCGTCAGCGGGCGGGGACTTCCGCGTGAATGTCCGAGGTCGTCTGCGCCGGGGTGGCGGCTGCCAGCAGTGCGGTGAACGCGACGGGGGCGGCTGTCTGGTACCCGATCCAGACCTCGCCCCCGGCGCTGCTGCCCTGCCACGCCATCAGGAGGCCGGCAAGGGCCGCCAGCACCCAGCCGCCGTCGTAGGCAACCATGAGTTGCGTGTACGTGCGCATCGATCGACTGCGCGTGTATCCGATCGCGATGCCACCGCCGATCAGCAGGGCCACGCCGGAGGAAACCATCAGCCAAACGGGTGCGCCGAGTAACCGGCCGAGCGGGCCTGCGCCGGCGATGTAGACAGTGGCGAGCAACATCTTGAAGGCGCCATCGGCGATGGCGCCCACCGTCCGGCGGGTCACCCACCGTGCCACGACCTGGGCCATGAGTGTTCCTCCCTGAAGCTCGTCCGGACTGGTTCCGTAACGAGATTACGGTAATAATTTAACTATGAGAATGACGAGGGCGGAGGCCAAGGAACGCAACCGCCGAGCCTTGCTGGACGCCGCATTCCAGGTGGTTTCCCGAGACGGGTACCAGGCCAAGCTTGATGAGATCGCTGCACGTGCTGGCCTGACCACTGGCGCCATCTACTCATTGTTCGGGAGCAAGAACGGCCTGGTGGTCGCCCTGGTCACCGACGGGTTGCGGCCGTACTACGAAGAGATCGAGCAGGCGGTTCCCACTGGACTTGATCTGCTGGAGGCGGTCGACGCCTTTGCCCGGTACTACCGGCGTAGTTGCGACGCCCCGGACGCGCTATCCCACCTGTCGCTCCAGATCACCCTGCTGGACATGGCCCTGCGTGACTCGGACTTGGGATCCCAGCTCGCTGCGTCCATCCGGTCGCAGGAGAGCCATCTGATTGCGCTGTTCACCGGAAGATCGCACAACGGAAGCGTCGTGACGTCACGTCAGGCAGAACGCCTGACCACCGCGCTCAGGGCGCTGTTCGTCGGCCTCAGTCAGGGCGTCCCTCTCGGTCTTGCCCCTGGTGCCGACGAGCAATACTTCGCCGACACTGCCCGGGCTCTGGCATCTCAGACGTCCCTCATCGATCACGACGCGGATGCTTCGTGAGGGTCGGTCGGGCAGTTGACGGCAGCGCGGCCGGGTGAGGGCGCCCCGGGTCGGACGGGCTGACCACCGTGAAACCATCAGGGGGCGAGCAGGTGCCCCAACAGGACCGCGCTCGGGCCTGACCGTCCTCGACCAGCCGCACCGGGGTGTCGTGCAGGGCGGCGACGGTGTGCTCACGCCCGTGCGGCGGACCCGGTCGCCCGCCGGCAGCGGCAGCGGACGCGCCGCCATAGCCGTCCACCTACCTGGCGGAGACGGGCGCCGGCCGCACCAGCACGGCCACCGAGAGGAGCTGTCTTCAGGGCGGCAGCGAGTTTCTGACACCAGATCACATGGAAGAGCACGGGCAGCGCGGCAAGGGGATCGCCGAACGCACGGGCCCGGCCGACAACCCACACGGCTCGGTGAACACCGCCGTGAGCGCGGCCACGGCCGGCTCCCGCCTCATCTGCGGGTCCTGTAGCCCGACAGTCGGCGCAGATTCGCCGCCGGCACCGGCCCAGTGCGCCGACACGCTCCTACCTCCAGTCGCCTGAGCGCATGCCACGGCCGTGACCGCGAAAGACCTTAACTGCCTCGGCTTCCCAACCACATGCCCGCCTGTTGTGGCCGACCAGTACAGGCCCGGGAAGTTCCGCTGGCCGCGGTATGAAGGGAAGCCACGTACTGGCAGTCCCGTCTCGAACTCGACCTCCTCCGCCTCACTCAGCGGTCGGCGGTGTTCACCTTTGGCATCCCGCCAACCGACCTCGAATCCGCCCACGTCCAGCGGTGCCGTATCACTCGTCCCACCCAACCCCATGGACTTCACTGTCCAGAATCAATGGGAATCCACCAGAAGTTTTGGGCTGAAACCCCTCACGTGAGTGATGCTGCGAGCCAGCTCAGGCAGAGTCTTCGTGATCACTGGCGAGATCGTCTGAGGCGGGTCGAAGCCTGCGACGCGCCGCGTCCAGGCGTTCGCCATAGTCCGCTGCGAAGATCCCAGGCAGGGACTTGTCGAGCGTTCCGGCCAGCCTATGAATGGGCGCCCAGACCGCCTCGTCGTCGACGAGACGGCTGAGGTCCGTCATCTGCACTCGCTCCAGCCAGTCCGACAGGGCCAGCGCTTCATCAGAGGTGAGCTTGATGATGATCTCCGTGTTCTCCACTGCTCGAACATAGTTCGCTGACCTTGCGGTGTCAGAGGTGCCTGGCACAGTGCCGCCGTGGACATCGATTCCTTCTGGAAGCTCATCGAAGAGTGCCGACGGCAGACGCGGGGCCGGGACGAACGGCTGACGTGGTTGCGTGACGAGTTGTCGCGGAGGCCGCTGACAGAGATCGTGCAGTTCCAGGTTCGCCTGGACGAAGTGACGCACGAAGCCTTCACCTGGGATCTCTGGGCTGCTGCGGAGCGGATATTCGGCGGCTGGTGTTCGGACGACGGATTCTGCTACTTCGGCCTGTGGATGGTGGGGATCGGTCGGGAAGCCTTCGTGCGGGCAGTGATCGATCCCGACTCTCGGGCCGACACCCCAGAGGTTCAGTGCCTGGTGGGTCGCCCTCGGGAGCTCTGGAACTACGACTGGCCGGAGTGGGAGTCTCTCGACTACGTCGCCATGGAGGCGTATGGACTACTCACCCGCGCGGATGACGACTGCGGCGACGCATTTTATGAAGCCGTCGAAGCCGAGCAGGGCGCTGTAGGCGGCAATCCAGGGCCGCGTGGCGAGCAGTGGGACGTGCGATGCGAAGACGAGGCGATGCGCAAACTGCCGAGGCTGAGCGCGATGTTTCCCCTCCGGCCACTGGCCCGGTAGGCGCGAAAGCGCGACGGATCAGGCTGAGGCTTCGGGGGTGTCGACAGACAGGCGATGCCACGCGTGGCCGCAACCGTCGGAGCAGAAGCGCTCTCGTCGGCGTTCGTCGGCGACGGCCAGCACCGCGATCAGTAGCCGGAATGACTTGAGTCGCTCGTCGTGCGGGGGGAGACTGGCGATCTTCCCGAGTTGCTGGTCGATCCGCCCTCGTGTGATCAGAACTGCCGGTGTATGCGTGGCGCGGAGCCCGGCGCGTCGGATACTTTCCGGGCCGTCCTCGGCGGTGGCGCGGGCCTGAATGCAGAAATGTGACAGGAGGCGCAGGGTGTTGGACTGCACCTCAGTCGAGAGGCCCTCGAACCACTCGATTCCCTGTGGCATCGGCCGAAGCTCTTGGGCGAGTTCGTTGAGAATGATGTACGGATCAGCCATCCGCACGCCCCCGTTGCGCTCGATTCACAGACTTTCCCGGTCATCCAAGCAGACCCTCGGATGCCTAGAAAGGCAGTTCGTCGGCTTCCAACGGCTCTGAGTACTTACGTACCCAGTGGCCGGGGAGGGCGGCGCAGAGCGACTCCAGGTCGGCGAACGTACTTCCCCGAACGTGCAGCCAGCTGTGGTCACTCAGTCCGTCGAGCCGCAAGAGCTTCCCTGGCGCGGAAAACCAGCACACGGGTGACTCTTCCTTCCCCGTCCACATCGGGTACTCGGGAAACTCCACCGGCGCGAACCGACTCGGCAGCTCTCGAATCAGGCTGGCGGGAAGTTCGCAGGCGTTGTAGAGCCGTCCTTCGCTGCCAAGCAGCGTCTCGCTGAGTACGAGCTCGACACAGGCCAGGGAGACCCGCTCCAGGTAGCGGACCCAACCATCCCGTGACTGGACGAACACCGGCGGATCGTCCTGACCGAAGTCCCGCAGCCGCACTCCCCAGAAAGCGCATCCCTGGTTCTCGCTGCGGAAGACGAGCACTCCACCGAACTCGTCGTGCACGAACAGCTCGGCAGGGCGCAGCAGCGGGTCCTGGTTGCCGGTGAGGTCGTGACGCGTACCGAGAAGCGAGTACGCCTCGCGCAACGCGGTCGGCAGCGCGAGCCCCAGCATCTCCTCGGCTCGCTCCAGCTCCTCCGCTCGCGTACCCGCGCCGTCGACGAGCGGCTCCGCCCACGCTGCGGCAAAGTCCCGAACGAAGGCCCAGGCTCGCGCCCTGTCGGGTATCCCACCGCGCAGAGCTTGAGCCACATCGAACGCGTCAACCATGCGGTGGACCGTACAGGCCGGCCAGCTTCGCCGGGACTCCGCCAGGTCGTTTGCCAGAACCACTGGGACTCGCCACATCTACTGAGAACGGACACCCGTACTCGCGGTAGCGGCGCAATGCACTTTTACAGGCGGATGCACTTTTGCAAGCGAGCGCTTGCAAAAGTTAGCGAAGCGGTGCACCATCGGGGTATGGCATCGCTCAACGTCGGCAATCTCGGTGAGTACCTGCGCGAGCAGCGGCGCAACGCGCAGTTGTCGTTGCGGCAGCTCGCCGATGCCGCCGGGGTGTCCAACCCCTACCTCAGCCAGATCGAGCGCGGGCTGCGCAAGCCGAGCGCCGAGGTCCTGCAGCAGGTCGCCAAGGCGCTGCGGATCTCCGCCGAGACCCTGTACGTACGGGCCGGGATTCTGGAGGAGCGGGAGCGGGAGGAGTCGGAGACGCGGGCGGCGATTCTGTCCGATCCGTCCATCAACGAGCGGCAGAAGAGCGTGTTGCTGCAGATCTACGACGCCTTTCGCAAGGAGAACGGGTTCGAGCCCGGACCTGGATCCGGTGACGGCGCCGACGGCCCCCATACGGCCGACGACGGGGAGGACGCCGGCCCGGCTTCGACGTCAAAGCCTTCAAAACCCTCACACTGAGTCTGATGATCCGGGAGGACCACAGTCATGGCCATCACCGATGACCTGCGCAAGACCCTCACCGACCCGACCCCCCTCTACTTCGCCGCCGGTACGGCCGATCTCGCCGTGGAGCAGGCGCGCAAGGTCCCGGCACTGATCGAGCAGCTGCGTGCCGAGGCGCCGGAGCGCATCGAGGCGATGCGCAACACCGATCCCAAGGCCGTGCAGGAGAAGGTGGCCGCTCAGGCCAAGGAAGCACAGGCCACCGTGCAGGCCAAGGTCGGCGAGGTGATCGGGGCGTTCGACAGCGATCTGCGGAAGCTGGGCGAGAGCGCCCAGGACCTCGCGCTGCGCAGCCTGGGCGTGGCGGCGGAGTACGCGGTGCGGGCGCGGGAGACGTACGAGAAGGTCGCCGAGCGTGGCGAGCGGACCGTGCGGAACTGGCGGGGCGAGACGGCTGACGAGATCGTCGAGATCGCCGCCGTCGTCGAGCCGCGCAAGGAGTCCGGGCCGGCCGGGACCAAGGCGTCCAGGAACAAGGCGACCGGGACCGGGTCTACGGGCGCCAGGCCGGCCGGTACCGCTTCGGCGGGGACGAGGCCCGCAGGGACCAGGTCCGCCGGGCCCGCGGGCGCTTCGCGGACGACGCCGGTCGGCGGGCCGGGACAGGCCAAGGCGGCGCCCGCCCCGAAGGCCGCCGGGGCGGAGGGCAAGGCTCCGGCCACGCCCGCCGCCAAGAAGGCGCCCGCGCGCAAGCCCGCCGCGAAGCGGACGAACCCGCCGACCGCCAAGTAGGGCCTCCGGCGCGAAGCAGAACCCCCGGTGCCACGGGGCCGCAGGCCGCGGCACCGTGGCACCGCCGCGTGTACCGGCGGCCGGGGCGGGCATTTTTCGGGGTACCCGGCTCGTTGCCCCGGTACCTTGGCCGCGAGGGGCTCATCCATCGACTAGGCGGTGCACTCCATGTTGCTCACAGGATTCAGCACACTCATCTGGCTGCTCTACATGGCCATGCTCGTCCTGGCCGTGGTCGCGCTGGTCATGGCTGCGATGGCCCGCGAGGACGCCTACCGGGCCGCGGACAAGCAGCAGAAGTCCTTCTGGCTCATCATCCTCGGTGTCACCGTCGCCGTGAACCTCTTCGTGCCGATGCTCTTCCTCCAGCTCGCCGGCCTGGTCGCCTCCATCGTGTTCCTGGTGGACGTGCGGCCCGCGCTCAGGGCGGTCTCGGGCGGTGGCCGGCGCGGCGGTTCCAGCAGCGACGGACCGTACGGGCCCTACAACGGCGGGCGCTGACCCGACGCGGCGCCCGCCGCGTTCGTGGGTGAAGCCGATCCGGGGCGGGGATGCGGGATGCTCAGGCCCGGGCCCCCGCCCTCGTGCGGGCCCCTGCCCCCGTTCGTGCACAGGCCACTGTTCGGATTCCGGCCGCCGTTCGGGCTCGGGCCACTGTTCGGATTCCGGCCGCCGTCCGGATCCCAGCCGTTTTCGGTACTCCGGCCGTTTTCGGTACTCCGGTCGGTGTCGGTACTCCGGTCGGTGTCGGTACTTCGGTCGGTGTCGGTACTTCGGTCGGCGTACGGGGCGGGGCCCCGAACGGTGTGCGTGCCCTTGCCGGAGCCCGCGTACCGGCGGATCCGTTCCTGGTCGCGGTCGAGCAGCAGGACGGCAACGTCGTCGGTGAGTTCGCCGCCGTTCAGCTGCCGTACGCGGGTGACCGCGGCCTCCAGCAGATCCTCGCCGGCGAGTCCCTCCGCCAGCTGCTGGTTGATCATCGCGACCATGCCGTCCTGGCCGAGCCGTCGGGTGCCGTCGCCGACACGCCCTTCGATCAGCCCGTCCGTGTACATCATCAGGCTCCAGGAGCCGCCGAGGTCCACCTGCCGCCGCGGCCACCGGGCACGCGGCAGCAGACCCAGCGCCGGTCCGCCGTCCTCGTAGGGGAGCAGCCGCGCTGCTCGTCCGTGCCGGGCGAGCAGCGGGGCGGGGTGGCCCGCGAGGCAGAGACCGGCGCTTCGGCCGTCGGGGGCGATGTCGACGGTGCACAGCGTCGCGAAGACCTCCTCGCTCTGCCGTTCGTGCTGCAGGACCTGCTGGAGCGTGGCGAGCAGTTCGTCGCCGCAGAGCCCGGCGAGGATCAACGCCCGCCACGCTATGCGCAGTTCGACGCCGAGCGCCGCTTCGTCCGGGCCGTGGCCGCAGACGTCACCGATCATCGCGTGCACGGTTCCGTCGGGGGTACGGACCGTGTCGTAGAAATCGCCGCCGAGCAGCGCGCGGCTGCGGCCGGGGCGGTAACGGGCCGCGAAGCGCAGGTCGGATCCCCCGAGCAGCGGAGTGGGGAGGAGACCGCGTTCGAGGCGGGCGTTCTCCTGGGCGTGCAGCCGGGACTCGGTGAGCTGGCGCTGTGCGAGGTCCGCTCGCTTGCGTTCGACGGCGTACCGGATAGCGCGGCTGAGCAGCCGTCCGTCGAGTTCGCCGCGGAAGAGGTAGTCCTGGGCGCCGACACGTACCGCCTCGGCAGCCAGCTCGGTGTCGTCCCGCGCGGTAAGGGCGAGGACTGCGTGGCGCGGGGCGAGCCGCAGGACGTGCCGCAGCGTGGCGAGCGCGGCCGCGGCCTCCGCTGGTCGCGTCGCTCCTTGGGCGGACCCGGCTGTCTCCCGGACGCTGCCGGTGCGGGCGGTGCGTGACTCGGCACCGGTCGGCAGGGCCAGGTCCAGCAGGATGCAGTCCACGTCGTCCGTGAGGAGCCGGTCCGCCTCGGTCAGGTTGCGGGCTGTACGGACACGTATCCGGGTGCCCGCCGAGGCCGGGAGTTCGGGAACGGTGAAGGTGCCCGCGGGGTCGTCCTCGATCACCAGCAGGGTGAGGGTGAGGTCGGTGCCGGGGGAGGTCTCCGCAGGGAGAGGGGTGTGCTCCTGCGGTACGGGTACGGGCATCGGCTCGGGTTTCCTTCCCTCCCCCCCGAGGGTGCGGCGGGACGACGAACGACGAACCGCCAGACGGGGACGATAGCGGGCGGCGGCGGGGAAACGGAATGGCGTACCGCGACCGCCCGCCGTCATGCGCCGGCCATGGGCCCGGTGATGCACCGGGCCGCCAGCCGTGTCCGCCCGGGTATATGCCGCCGTCCGGCCGCGGATCCGGCGGGAAGCGCCGGGTCAGGGGCCGAGGGACGGGCGACCGGGCATGAGAAAGCTCACGCGGGCGCGGCCGTGGCGCGTGTCACTGCCAGGGGCGTGGGCCCCGACGAGTGCGTCACCGGGGTGAGGTGGGTCACGACGGTGAGGCGAGCCGCTCAGGAACGGCGGGGCGCTCGGCCGGTGGACCGCTTCGGCGTGACGGGGCCCTCCGGTGTGACGGGGGCCCCACGCAGGACAGGGCGCTCGGGCGGGGCAGGGCCCCCACACGGGGCAGGGCGATCGTGCGGGGCCGGAACACTTGATGCCGAGCCCGGCGCGTGGAAAGAGGTGGCGTTCCTACTTGTCCGGGCGGACCACGCCGAGTATCCGCATCGAACCCGCCCCCGCCAGTGTGACGTCGCGGCCGGGGCGCGGGGCGTGGACGATGGCGCCGTCGCCGATGTACATCCCCACGTGGCTGGCGTCGTCGTGGTAGATGATCAGGTCACCGGGGCGCATGTCCTTGATGGCGATGCGCGGCAGCAGCCGCCACTGTTCCTGTGAGGTGCGCGGGATCGGCCGACCGGCCGCGGCCCACGCCTGCGACGTCAGCCCCGAGCAGTCGTAGGAGTCGGGGCCCTCGGCGCCCCACACGTACGGCTTGCCGATCTGCGAGGTCGCGAAGGCCACCGCCCTCTTTCCGCTCTCGCTCGCCTCGCGGTTGATGTCCTTCAGAGCGCCCGAGCCGAGCCAGGCCGTCTGCATCTTGTACGCGGCCTCCCGCTCCAGCTTGAGCAGCCGCGCGCGCTCGTCCTTCTCAAGCCGGGATTCGAGCTTCTTCGCCGCCGCTATCTGTTCCTTGATCTTCTTCTTGGCCTCGGCCTGCTTGAGGCGGCTGGCTTCGAGCTTCTCCCAGTTGGCGCTCGCGTCCTTGCTGTACGTCTCCAGGTTCTGCTGGGTCCTGTTCAGTTCACCGAGGACGCCGCGGGCGGCCTGCTGGCCCTCCCGGATCCGGCTCACTCCGTCCAGGAACAGCTGTGGATCGTCGCTCAGCATGAACTGCGCCCCGGGCGGCAGCCCGCCGCTGCGGTACTGCTCACGGGCTTGGGCACCCGCCTGGCTCTTGAGTTCGGTGATCTTCGCCCGGCCCGCGACGATGGCCCGGGCCAGTCTGACGATCTCGTCGGACTGCTTCTTGGCCTTCTCGGCGGCGAGGTTGTACGCGTCGGTGGCCGCGCCCGCCTTGTGGTAGAGGGCCTCGATCTCCTTGCGTACCTCTTCGAGGCTCTTCTTCTTCGGCTTCGGCGCCTTCGGCGGCTTCTTCGCCTTCGCCCCGGTTTTGGTGCCGGTGAGGCTTTCGGAGTCCGATGCGTGCCGCGATGCGGTGGGGGACGGCGGCGAGGGCGCGGCGAACGCCTCGACCGGCGCGGTCAGCACGGTCAGTGCACAGACCAGAGTGATCGCGGCTGTGGCGCAGTGACGTCGTTTCACGTGGTCCCCCTCCGAAAACACATGATTAACCGTCAGTAACTATTGGTCGCTGGCGTGATCGTGCCATGTCGTACCGAAAAGCAACAGAGGACCACGCGCGCTGTTGCGGGATCGCGCGGGTTGGCCGACGCCTCGGTGCGCGCCGGAGCCACCGGCGCGCAGGCCGGTGCGCGCCGACCCTGGCTCACGACGTGTCAGGGCTCCGGGGCGGTGCCTGTCAGGGGCCCTGGCTCAGTACCTGTCCGAGAGCCCGGCTCAGTACTTGTCGGGGTACTTGTCGGGCGTCTCGGCACCTGTCGGGGCCGACGGCTCAGTACGCGGCTCAGTACGCGTCGGGCCGGAGCGCGGCCCACCGCACCGTGACCTCGCCCTGGCGCCAGCGTCGTACCCCGTCCGCCAGCGGCCAGTCGGCAGACAGCGCCCGTACCGCCGTGATCCAGCGCTGCCGGGCGCCGAGCGCGGCGTACGGGGCGGCCGCGGCCCACGCCCGGTCGAAGTCGCGCAGGAAGGCATGGACCGGTTCGCCCGGCACGTTGCGGTGGATCAGGGCCTTGGGCAGGCGTTCCGCCAGGTCGGAGGGGCGGTCCAGGGACCCGAGCCGGGTCGCGAACGTCACCGTGCGCGGCCCCTCGGGTCCGAGCGCCACCCACACGTGCCGGCGGCCGATCTCGTCGCAGGTCCCTTCCACCAGCAGCCCGCCCGGCGCGAGGCGAGCGCACAGCCGGCGCCAGACCTCCGCCACCTCGCCCTCGTCGTACTGGCGCAGCACGTTCGCCGCCCGGATGAGGTCGGGGCGGCGGGGGACCGGGATCTCGAAGCCGCCGTGCAGAAAGGTGAGGCCCTCACGCTCGTACGGCTTCGCCGCCGCGACCCGTTCCGGATCGATCTCGATGCCGGCCACCTCGGTGCGCGGTTCGGCGGTGCGCAGGCGCTGGAGCAACTCGACGGCGGTCCAGGGAGCGGCCCCGTACCCGAGATCGATGGCGAGGGGGGCGCCGGAGCGGTGCAGGGCCGGGCCGTGGGTGGCGGCGATCCAGCGGTCCATGCGGCGGAGCCGGTTCGGGTTGGTGGTCCCGCGGGTCGCGGTGCCGATGGGGCGCATGGCAACGAGCGTAACGACCGCGGGGTGGTGGACAGCGGGGCGGTGGGAACGGCCGGGAGGCTGACGGCGGGGCAGCCGGCAGCTGACGGCCGGGTGGGTGGACGGGGGAGTGGGAGGCGGCGCACGCGTCGAGCCCGCGTGGCCCGTGGCCCGTGGCCTGTGGCCCGTGCCCCGTGGCCTGTGGCCTGTGGCGCGGATTCCGCGCGGCGATGTTCGTAATGATTTGGTAAAGCGGAAATGAAAGGAGAGGTTCCGCTGTTTTCGCCCGCGGGAGGGGCTCGGGTCCCTCCGTGACGCGCCCTGAGTGAGGAGGACCGGACGGCGTGAGTCAGTACGTCTCCCGGCTCGGCAGCAGTCGTGTGGCGCCGCGTCTCAGGTTCCCCGCGGCCTTCCCCGGCGGTCACCGCAAGCCGCGCCGTATCGCGATGCTCTCCGTGCACACCTCGCCCCTGCACCAGCCCGGCACGGGCGACGCGGGCGGCATGAACGTCTACATCGTGGAGCTGGCCAGGCGCCTGGCCGCGATCAACATCGAGGTCGAGATCTTCACCCGGTCCACCACCGGCGGACTGCCCCCGGCGGTCGATCTGGCGCCCGGCGTCCTCGTCCGGCACGTCGACGCGGGGCCGTACGAAGGACTTGCCAAGGAGGAGCTGCCCGCCCAGCTCTGCGCCTTCACGCATGGTGTCATGCAGGCGTGGGCCGGTCAGCGTCCCGGCTACTACGACCTGGTCCACTCCCACTACTGGCTCTCCGGTCATGTCGGCTGGCTCGCCGCCCAGCGCTGGGGCGTTCCGCTCGTCCACGCCATGCACACCATGGCCAAGGTCAAAAACGCGGCGCTCGCGGAGGGCGACACCCCGGAGCCCGCCGCGCGCGTCATCGGCGAGACCCAGATCGTCGACGCGGCCGACCGGCTGATCGCCAACACCTCCGAGGAGGCGGACGAACTGGTCCGCTTCTACGCGGCCGACCCCGGTTCCGTCGCCGTCGTCCACCCCGGAGTCAACCTGGACTGCTTCAGCCCTGCCGACGGGCGCGCGGCGGCCCGGGCCCGGCTCGGACTGCCGCAGGACGCCCTGATCCCGCTTTTCGCGGGCCGGATCCAGCCGCTGAAGGCCCCGGACGTGCTGCTGCGGGCCGTGGCGGTGCTGCTGGACCGGGACCCCTCGCTGCGCACCCGAATGGTCGTACCGATCGTCGGCGGTCCGAGCGGCAGCGGGCTCGCCAAGCCGGAGGGGTTGCAGAAGCTGGCGGCACGGCTGGGCATCGCGGATGTCGTACGGTTCCAGCCGCCGGTGCGGCAGCACGAGCTCGCCGACTGGTTCCGGGCCGCGTCCGTACTGGTCATGCCCTCGCACAGCGAGTCCTTCGGGCTCGTCGCGGTCGAGGCGCAGGCGGCGGGCACCCCGGTCGTCGCGGCGGCCGTGGGCGGGCTCCCGGTGGCGGTGCGGGACGGGGTCAGCGGCTTCCTGATACCGGGGCACGAACCGCGGGCGTACGCGGAGGCACTGGCCCGGTTCGCGGACGCGCCGGACCTGGTCGCCCGGATGGGCGCGGCGGCGGCGGCCCACGCGCAGGGGTTCGGCTGGGACACCGCCGCGTCGGCGACCGCCGACGTGTACACGGCCGCGATGCACGCGCGCCGCCGTCGTGTTCGCTCGCACCATGGCTGACGTACGCTCGCACCATGGCTGACGTACCCGAGGAAGCAGCGACGGCTGATGCGGCGACGGCCGACGTGACGTCGCGGGCCGGGCAGCCCGAGCAGGCAGAAGAACAGGACCGGGCCGAAGTGCAGGATCGGGAAGGGCGGGACCGGGCCGGACAGCAGGACCGGCCAGGCCGCGCCGACGGAGCCGCGCAGGCCGAGCCGACGGAGACGGGGGAGAGGACGGAGACGGCGGAGACGACGGAGACGACGGAGCAGCCCACGCAGGTCGCGCGGATCATCGAGGCGACCCTGAAGGAAGCCGAGCTCGAATGGGAGAGCCCGGAACCCGGGAGTTACGTCGTCAAGCTGCCGGGCACGCGTAAGTTGTCCACCACCTGCTCGCTGCGCGTCGGCAGGCACTCCCTCTCCCTCAACGCCTTCGTCATCCGTCACCCGGACGAGAACGACGCGGCGGTCCACCGCTGGCTGCTGGAACGCAACCTCCGTCTCTTCGGCGTGAGTTACGCGATCGACGGACTCGGTGACATCTACCTCGCCGGCAAACTGCCACTATCCGTGATCACGCCGCAGGAGCTGGACCGACTGCTCGGCACGGTCCTGGAGGCCGCCGACGGCTCGTTCAACACCTTGCTGGAACTGGGTTTCGCGAGCGCGATCCGCAAGGAGTACGCGTGGCGGGTCTCGCGCGGCGAGTCCACGCGGAACCTGGAAGCGTTCACGCACCTGCTCCAACGTCCGGAACGCTGACACCCGTCCGACCACCCCACCACCCGACAGGCCGACCGGCTGGCAGCCGGCCCGATCGGTGGAACCCGCTGAGCTCAGGCCCTCGGCCGCAGCGCCGATTCCACGTCGCCCAGGGCCCAGCACTCAGGGGCGTCCGGAAGGGCCGACGCGATCACGTACGGTCCGGTCGGTGAGGCCGGGTCGAGTTCGCTGTGCAGGACACGGGGCACCGGTGCCGTACCGGCCGCGCAGGCGTAGAACTCGACCTCGTTGACCAACAGATCGCGTTCATGGCTCATCAAGGTCCCGCCGATCGCGGGCGGCGGGACCTTCGCCACCCACTCGTCGCCGTTGGTGAGGGTGACCCGGGTGACGGCGTTGAAGGTGCCTCCGGTGAGAGGCGTGCGGGTGGCGATCCGGTCCTCTGCCACACCAACCGACCGCAGCACGACAGAGGTTGTATCGTCGTTCATCATGGGTGGGTTTGCCCTTCCGTGTTGCGATTTCTGTACATCGCGGTAGCGGACAGTTCATTCACAGCGTGATCACAGCACCGTCACGATCGCGCGGCTTGCCCAATCTGATTGATCATCAAACAATTTCGCTCCTAGGGTGAGTCGAATCCGCAAGCCCCGCTCAGAGATACGGATCCGGATCATGCGACCCACCGTCATACGCCGTACCGCCCTTGCCGCCACCGCGGCGTGCGTGGCCCTCCTCGTCACCGCATGCGGCGGCCCGGACTCCGGGTCGGGATCCGGTGACAAGGGCGCGGACACCAAGGCGAAGGGGTCCGCCGCCGAGAAACCGGCCACCAAGGCGCTGACCGCAGCCGAACTGGAGAAGGCAGCACTGGTCCAGGGCGACGTCGAGGGCCACAAGATCGCCAAGGCCGCGCCCAAGGACACGATCTCCAAGGGCGACATCAAGTCCGCGAACGCGGCCTGCGCCCCGCTCGCGCATGCGCTGATGGGCGCGGAGGCCGGCGAGCCCGCGGCGTTCACCGTGCGGACGGTCGTCAGCGAGCCCAAGAAAAAGGAAGTCCTGAAGCCCGAGGAGTTGCTCAAGGCGGCGATGGACGTCACGACGACGCAGCTCGCCCTCGGCTCGTACGACGGCACGGGCGCGGCCGACTCGCTCGCCGCGCTGCGCAAGGCGGCCACCGAGTGCGCGGGCGGGTTCGAGTTCACGGCGGCCGGCGAAAAGAACAAGATCACCAAGGTGGCCGAGGCGCAGGTCACGGGCGGCGAGGAAGCGGCTGCCTGGACCGTGGAGATGGCTGCCCCCGACGGGGAGAAGATGCAGCTCAAGCTGGTGGGCATGCGTCAGGGCGCCTCGTTCGCCTCGTTCTCCTCGATGAACCTGGCCGCGATGGGCAGCGGTGGCGACTTCGAGCTGCCGACCGCGGTGGTCGAGGCGCAGGCCAAGAAGCTGGCGTAGTCGCTCGGTCCGCGGTCGCTCGGCACGTGGTCGTTCGGATCCGGGCGCGGGTCACGGACGGGCGAGGGGCGGGACGAAAGAGCCGGTCCGGTCCGGTCGTTCACGGCAGTGGGACGAGCCTCACCACCGTGACGATCAGGACCGACCCGGACACGTAATAGAGCACGATCGCCCCGGCGACCGTCGCCTCGCGGCGATCGCGCTCGCTCTTGACGGCGGTGGACCCGTGCCCGTACGGGTCCCGGCCCAGGGTGCGGGCCATCTCGTTCCGGAAGACCTCGCTGTCGCGCATCTTGGCCAGGGTGTCGTCGGCGGGCGGGGCGTAGGAGATGCGGAAACTCAAGCGACGGTCCGCCTCTCGGCCTCGTCCTGCGCAAGCCGGTCCAGGATCTTCTCGGCCTCCGGATCGGGCACGGCCTCCAGCATCCAGTGCCGCATGACCGCCTGGATCTCGCCCACCCCGGCGTCGTTGATGGCGCGGTCGAACTCCTCCCGTCTCTCCTCGGGCAACGCGGCGCGGATGGCCGGAATGCTATTGGGCACGTCGACTTCGGCGCCGCCGACGAAGGTCTTCAGGGGCTCGCCCATGGTTGCTCTCCCCGCTCTCCTTGCTCTCCGCGCACGGCCCGGCCGGGGGCCCGTACCGCACCCGCGCGGCTACGACCCCGCACGGGTGGACTCCCGCCCGCACACGGGCCGTTGCTCGGCCTCACGGTAACGCCAGGCGCCGCGGCGGAGGCGGAACCCGCGCGATATGTTCGCCCTGTGACTGGAACATCATGGGACATATTGCTGATTGGTGGGGCGTCCGGCATCGGCAAGAGCCGGCTGGCGGCCCGGCTGGCCGTTGAACATGCGGCGTTCGTGGTCGAGTTCGACGACGTGGTCAGCGCGGTCGAGGCGATGACGACGGCCGAACAACACCCCGCCGTCCACCACTTCGACGACATTCCCGACACTTCCCGGCTACCTGCCGACGAGGTGCTCGACCTTCAGATCGCCACCGCCCGCGCCCTGGAACCCGCGGTACTGGGCGTGGTCGACAACCGCCTGACCGTCGACGCCCCCGCCGTGATCGAGGGCGACTACCTCACCCCGGCCGCCGCCGCGACGGCCGTCCACCGAAGTGCGGGCTCGGGCCGCCGCGTACGGGCGGTGTTCCTGCACGAGGACGACCCGGACCGGATCACCGCCAACTACGCCTCCCGGGAGCCGGGCAGCGGCGAGCAGCGGCACCGGGCACAGGTCAGCGCGGACTACTCGCGATGGCTCGCCGACCAGGCGGGCCGGCACGGGCTGCCGGTGGTCGAGTGCCGCCCCTGGGACAGTCTTGTGGCGCGTGTGGGGCGGGCGTTGGAGTAGGGACGGAATCGCCGGGCGGCCGAAGGCATGACCGCGTGACTACCGGTCGGACCGACGTTCTCCCCGCCACCGCCACCGCCACCGCCACCGCCACGATCACGGAGCCGTGGCCCGTCTTCGTCCGCCCCGCTCGTCCGCTCGTCCGCTGGTCCGCCCGGCTCCGTCCCTTCGGTCGACCGGTGTTGTCACACCCCCGTCGTACGCTCGGACCATGAGCGTTTCCGTCTACTACAGCGCCCGTCGGGCAGAGCCATTGGCCGGTCCCGAGACCGCCGCGGTCGAGCGCGTCGTCGCTGCCCGCACGGCGTCGTTCCCGTACGACGACGAGGAGAATCTCTACCTCTACGACGTGGGTGACGACCAGGACGACGAGATCCTCAGCGGGTCCACCAAACTGCCGAGCGATCCCAGCAGATGGCTGCCGGTGGTCGCCCATGTGCTCGACTCCGTGACCGAGCTGCGCCGTGCCGTGGACGGGGCGGAGTGGCACGTGCACATGGACGACGTCGATGTCCCGTGGGATGAGCAAGAGGGGTACGTCCTGCCGGGCATGCGCGACGCGGAGCTCATAGCCGGGCTCGGCGACCTCCGCTGACTCCCGGGCGGGACGGGCCCAGGACGCGAGAGGCAAGGACCGGGACCGTTCTCGCCGGGGCCAGCCGCGTGCAACGACGAGTCCCCGTCCGCGGCGAACCGCGGACGGGGACTGTCGGAGCCCAGCGGTTACTTCTTCTTGCCCTGGTTCTTCACAGCCTCGATGGCGGCCTTCGCGGCCTCCGGGTCGAGGTAGGTGCCGCCCGGCTTCACGGGGCGGAAGTCGGCGTCCAGCTCGTAGAAGAGCGGGATGCCGGTCGGGATGTTCAGGCCCGCGATGTCGGCGTCGGAGATGCCGTCGAGGTGCTTGACGAGGGCGCGGAGGCTGTTGCCGTGGGCGGCGACCAGGACCGTGCGGCCGGCCAGGAGGTCCGGGACGATGCCGTCGTACCAGTACGGCAGCATGCGGACGACGACGTCCTTCAGGCACTCCGTGCGCGGGCGCAGCTCCGGCGGGATCGTCGCGTAGCGGGCGTCGTCGCTCTGGGAGAACTCGGTGCCGTCCTCGAGGGCGGGCGGCGGGGTGTCGTACGAGCGGCGCCAGAGCATGAACTGCTCCTCGCCGAACTCGGCGAGCGTCTGCGCCTTGTCCTTGCCCTGGAGGGCGCCGTAGTGGCGCTCGTTCAGACGCCAGGAGCGGTGGACCGGGATCCAGTGGCGGTCCGCGGACTCCAGCGCGAGCTGCGCGGTGCGGATGGCGCGCTTCTGGAGGGAGGTGTGCAGTACGTCGGGGAGCAGGCCGGCGTCCTTCAGCAGCTCACCGCCGCGGACCGCCTCCTTCTCGCCCTTCTCGGTGAGGTTGACGTCCACCCAACCGGTGAACAGGTTCTTCGCGTTCCACTCGCTCTCGCCGTGGCGGAGGAGGATCAGCTTGTACGGTGCGTCGGCCATGGCCCCGAGCGTAATCGACGCCGTACGGGCGCAGCGCGGATGGTCGCAGGGCGGACGGGCGGGGCCGGCCCAGGGGTCGGCCGGGGCGGGATCGGGCCCCTGACCAGGATCAGGAGCCGGGGGGCGGCAGGACAAGGACAGGGGGCGGTGCGGCTCGGGGCGGGACGGGAGTGCGTCGATTGACGGGGCGCGTCAATCGACTGGCGATCCGGAAGCCGGTACCCGTAATGTTCGGATCGCCGTCGAGGCTATTACCGATGGCGCTCACCGCGTCGCACTTCCCTGGGGGGATTCCGTATGTCTGTCGCCGGTCTCAGACGGGCCCTGCGGGAGTCCGTGTCCGGGCTCCCCCGGGAGTTCTGGTGGCTGTGGACCAGCACGCTGGTCAACCGTCTGGGAGCGTTCGTCGCCACGTTCATGGCGCTCTACCTCACCCTGGAGCGGGGCTACTCCGCCTCGTACGCCGGTCTGGTGGCCGCTCTGCACGGGCTCGGTGGGGTCGTGTCCGCGCTCGGGGCGGGGGTGATGACGGACCGGCTGGGGCGCCGGCCCACCATGCTGATCGCGCAGACGTCGACCGCCGTTTCCGTGGCCGTGCTCGGGTTCATGGTCGATCCGGTGGCGATCGCCGCCGTCGCCTTCGTCGTCGGCATGGCCAGCAACGCCTCGCGGCCCGCGGTCCAGGCCATGATGGCCGACATCGTCCGGCCCGAGGACCGTGTGAGGGCCTTCTCGCTCAATTACTGGGCGATCAACCTCGGCTTCGCCGTCTCGTCGGCCGGGGCCGGGTTCGTCGCCGAGTACAGCTATCTCGCCGGATTCCTGGGCGAGGCCGCGATGACGTTGGTCTGCGCCGTCGTCGTCTTCGTCAAGGTGCCCGAGTCGCGGCCCGGGCCCGAGACCCGGTCCGGGAAGGCCGCGGCGTCCGGCCGGCCCGTTGCCGACGGGGCGGATGCCGGGCGTGTGGGCGAGGTGCGGCTCTCCACCGTGCTGCGCGACGGCCGGTTCATGAGTGTCGTCGGGCTGTCCTTCGTCATCTCCCTGATCTTTCAGCAGGGGTACGTGGGGCTGCCGGTGGCCATGGGGGCGGACGGGTTCTCCAGCTCCGACTTCGGCACCGCCATCGCCGTCAACGGAGTGCTGATCGTGGTGCTCCAGATCCCGGTCACCCGCTTCATCGAGCACCGGGACCCCCGTCGGTTGCTCGTCGTGTCCGCCTTGCTGGCGGGATACGGATTCGGACTGACCGCGTTCGCCGGGTCCGTCGCCGTGTACGCGCTGACCATCTGCGTCTGGACGGTCGCCGAGATCGTCAACTCGCCGATCCAGACCGGCTTGGTCGTCCGGCTCTCTCCCGTCCAGGGCCGCGGCCGGTACCAGGGCATGTACACGATGTCCTGGTCCGCCGCGGCGCTGGTCGCGCCCCTGATGTCCGGTCAGGTCATCGACCGCTTCGGGGCGCAGTGGCTGTGGGGGGCGTGCGCGGTGCTGGGGACCGGGGCCGCGCTCGGTTACTGGCTGCTCATGCGGCACCTCCACGAGGAGCCCGTGCCGACGTCCGACGGCGGAGCCGCGGCGGCGGGTGGTCGGGCGGGGAGCAGCAGGGCCGAGAACGCCGAGAACGCCGAGCGTGCGAAGTGCGCCGAGAGCGAGGTGGGCGCGCGGAACGGGTCGTCCGCCCCGTCGGCGTCCGGGCACATGCCTGTGGAGACCGGCTGAGTACGGGCCCGCGGGACCGGCTGACGGTGTCCCGCAGCCGTACGGGCGACGAGCCGTCCTGCATGCGCAGGCGACCCATGGCGCGGCATGCGACGTGCGTACGTGACGCTTGCGGGACGACAGGCGATGGGCGATGCGTGAGGCGGACACAGGACGCGACCACAGGACATGGCACGCGCCTGCACGCGGGGCGCGAGGCGCGACGCGTGTGGGGCGCATGTGGGGCGCATGACACACGACTTATGGGGGCCGCACCCACGGCTATGACGCGTACGGGAAGGCGCCCCGCGCGGAGACATGTCGCTCCGCACGGGGCGCCCGCCCGTTGTCGCTTCGCGACGGCGGGTCAGCCGCAGCAGCCGCCGCACTGGCACGGGGCGCCGGACTGGCACCCGCAGCCGCAGCCCGAGCCGCAGCCGCAGGCGCCGAGCAGGGGCAGGTGCACTGCGTCGGCGGGGGCCTCCTGCCGGGGGTCGGTCGTGGGGGAATCGGCCATGGTTCCTCCTCAAGGCGTACGACAGGGCCGTGCGCCGACAGCTGCGTACGCCCGGCCGGGGCGTACGGACAAGATGCGCCGCGCCCCGTGCCATTGGATCCCCACAGGGGCGGGCGCATCAACGGCGCACACGCGCAGAACGCGTGTGCGATCGAAATGCGACCGCGTACGCCGCCCCGCGCCGGTCCCGTACGCCGCCCCGCGCCGGCCCCGTACGCCGCCCCGCGCCCCCGTCGGATTGCCGCTCGCCGTGCCGTCCCCCGTGTCCGCCGGGCCGCTCCCTCGCCAGGCCAATGCCGGGCCAACGTCAGGTCACCGTCGGCCGACCCCGGGCCGCCGCCCCGCGGGACTTGCACCGGGTACACCGGATACCTCGTGCACCTCGTGCACCTCGTGCACCTCGTGCACCTCGTGCACCTCGTGCACCTCGTGCACTCAGTCCGGTTACGCGCCCTCCACCGGAGCCTGCTGCTGGATCTCGTCGGCGTGCTCGCCCGTCACCAGGTAGACCACGCGCTTGGCGACCGACACCGCGTGGTCCGCGAAGCGCTCGTAGTAGCGGCCCAGGAGGGTCACGTCGACGGCCGTCTCGATGCCGTGCTTCCAGCGGTCGTCCATCAGGTGCTGGAACAGGGTGCGGTGCAGCAGGTCCATCTCGTCGTCGTCCTGCTCCAGCTGGAGGGCCAGATCGACGTCCTTCGTGATGATCACCTCGGCCGCCTTGGCCATCAGGCGCTGGGCCAGCTGCCCCATCTCCAGAATGGTCGCGTGCAGGTCGCGCGGCACCGCCGACTCCGGGAACCGCAGCCGGGCGAGCTTCGCGACGTGCTGGGCGAGGTCGCCCGAGCGCTCCAGGTCGGCGCTCATCCGCAGCGAGGTGACCACGATGCGAAGGTCGGTCGCCACCGGCTGCTGGCGCGCGAGCAGGGCTATGGCCCGGGCCTCCAGGTCGTGCTGGAGGTCGTCGACCTTCTGGTCCGCGGCGATCACGCTCTCCGCGAGCTTGAGATCGGCATCGAGCATGGCCGTTGTCGCCCGGCCGATCGCCGACCCGACGAGCCGGGCCATCTCGACCAGCCCCTCGCCGATCGAGTCGAGTTCCTCGTGGTAGGCGTCACGCATGGAAGTCCCTCTCCACTCTTCTGTGCAATACCGGGGCAAGGCTGTGAGCCCCACGTTGCCACCTTGGGCGGCGTACGCGTCGGCTTCCGACCGGCCAAGTGAACCGTCCCTTGCTCCTCGGTGAACTCTGGGCGACGAGTGTTCGGACAGCCACCCGGATGGCTGGGAGAGTCCTCCCGGACCCGCATAACCTTGACGTATGGACGTGAACGCGGCAGTCGCCGCAGCTGCGGCGATCGGCGGTGCGTGTACCGGCGTGATCGCCATGCTCGCGTTCCGCTGGAGCGAGCGCGACCAGAAGAAGCCGACGCGGACCTCCCTGCGGCCCGACGGAAACGCGGCTCTTCCCCCCGGTGTGGACACGGTCCTGTCCGTGCTCAGCTCCTCCGCAGTCGTGCTCGACGAGAGCGACAACGTGGTCAAGGCCAGTTCCGCCGCCTACGCGCTGGGGCTGGTCAGAGGAGGACGGCTCGCCGTCGACGCGATGCTGAACATGGCCAGGGACACCCGCAGGGACGGCGAGATAAGGCAGGTCGAACTGGATCTGCCGCGCCGCGGCACCGGCCGCGGAGAGGCCCTCGCGGTCTCCGCCCGGGTGGCCCCGCTGGGCTCCCGGCTGCTCCTGCTCCTGGTCGAGGACCTCACCGAGGCCCGACGCATAGAGGCGGTACGGCGCGACTTCGTCGCCAACGTCAGCCATGAGCTCAAGACTCCCGTCGGCGCGCTCTCGCTGCTCTCCGAGGCCGTGCTGGACGCCTCCGACGACCCGGAGGCGGTGGAGCGGTTCGCCGGACGGATGCAGATCGAGGCGACCCGGCTGACCAACCTCGTGCAGGAGATCATCGACCTCTCCCGGGTGCAGAACGACGACCCGCTGGAGGACGCCGAGCCGGTACGCGTGGACGAGCTGGTGGCCGAGGCCATCGACCGCTGCCGCCAGCAGGCAGGCTCGAAGCAGATCACCATGGCGGCGGGCGGCACCGCGCAGCTCCGCATATGGGGCAACCGCGGTCAGCTCGCCGCGGCGCTCGGCAACCTCGTCGAGAATGCCGTCAACTACAGCCCCGCCCGTACCCGAGTGGGCATCGCCGCCCGGCGTGTGTCCGTACCGGGCGGGGACCAGATCGAGATCGCGGTGACCGACCAGGGCATCGGCATCTCGGAGACGGACCGCGAGCGGGTCTTCGAACGGTTCTACCGCGTCGACCCGGCCCGCTCACGGGCCACCGGTGGCACCGGCCTCGGCCTCGCCATCGTCAAGCACGTGGCCGCCTCGCACGGCGGGGAGGTCACGGTCTGGAGCTCGGAGGGCCAGGGCTCCACCTTCACCCTGCGGCTGCCCGAAGCGAGCCCCGCACGGGAACGGGACCGCAGCTCGGGCGGATCGCTCGTCGCCGACGGCGACGAGAGTCCTCACGGACCTGCTCACCCCGACACCTTTGAACCAATCCCTGCTGAACCAATCCCTGCCCCGGAGGTCCTTCCGTGACCCGAGTGCTTGTCGTCGAGGACGAGGAATCCTTCAGCGACGCCCTGTCCTACATGCTCCGCAAGGAGGGTTTCGAAGTCGCCGTCGCGGCCACGGGACCGGACGGCCTTGACGAGTTCGAGCGCAACGGCGCCGACCTCGTGCTGCTCGACCTGATGCTGCCGGGCCTGCCCGGCACGGAGGTCTGCCGTCAGCTGCGCAGCAGGTCCAACGTGCCCGTGATCATGGTCACCGCAAAGGACAGCGAGATCGACAAGGTCGTCGGCCTGGAAATAGGAGCCGACGACTACGTCACCAAGCCCTTCTCCTCGCGGGAACTGGTCGCCCGCATCCGCGCCGTGCTGCGACGCCGGGGCGAGCCGGAGGAGGTCACCCCGGCAGCCCTGGAGGCGGGCCCCGTCCGGATGGACGTGGACCGCCACGTCGTCACGGTCGCCGGCGGCAAGGTCGACCTGCCGCTCAAGGAGTTCGACCTGCTGGAGATGCTGCTGCGCAACGCGGGCCGCGTGCTGACCCGCATGCAGCTCATCGACCGGGTCTGGGGCGCCGACTACGTGGGCGACACGAAGACCCTCGACGTCCACGTCAAGCGTCTGCGGGCCAAGATCGAGCCCGACCCGGGCGCGCCGCGCTTCCTGGTGACGGTCCGCGGCCTGGGGTACAAGTTCGAGCCGTAGACCCGCCTCCGTCCCCGTCCCCGGGCCCGAACCCTGGGCCCCGCATCCCCCGCGCCCGAACCCCGGGCTCCGGACTCCGGTCCGTCGGGCCGGTAGCCGGTAGCCGGTGCGCGACGGTCCGTGGTTCCGTTCGGCCCGCGGGCGACGGCAGCATGCGACGGCGTTACGCGCGTTGGTGGTACACGACGGCGGGGGGCGCCCCCGAAAGGGAGGGCGCCCCCCGCCGTTCACGTTTCCGTGCGTGTTACCAGGAACTCGCGTTCCTGTCCGTCCGCCCAGTCAGTCGCCCGACGGGGCGCCGGACCCGGCGTCGTCCTGGGCGGCCGTGTCGCTCTCGGAGCCGGCCTCGCCCGGGGCGCCCGGGGTCGCGGACCCGGACGGCGTGGCGGACGACTTCGCGGGAGGCGTCGGCAGGGTGCTCGGGCCGAAGTCCTTGAAGTAGCTGGTCGCCGGGACGACGAACACGCCGAGCGGCACCTCGCCGGTCGAGCTGAACTTGAAGACGACGTTCTGGACGTTGCCGTTCTGAGCGGCCTCGCGGCCGTTCTCAATCACGGCGGACGCGTTGCCCTTGCCGCCGATGATCACCTTGCCGTCGGCGGGAACGACGACGGGACCGGTGCCCCCGGCGGCGTGCAGCTTCACCGTGGCGCTCGTGCCCGGCAGGGTGATGGAGTCGAGAGTCTGCTGCTCGGTGCCGTTGTTGAAGAGCGTCGCGGAGACCACGGCCGGCCCCTCCGCGTTGCGTTCGGGCTGGGTGATGAGGTTCGCGTTCTGGATGCTGATGTCACCGGACGTGGTGGCGGCGCTGTCCGGCTTGATCTGGAGCGTCGCTGCGTCATTGCCCGCACCGCACGCGGCGAGCGAGGCGATCGAGAACACGATGGCTGTGGCGGCGAGGGCGCCGTGTCGAAGGCTGCGGCTCACGGCGGCGGCAACTCCTTGAACGATCGGACTGCGGACGTGGGGTCGAGCGACGCGGAGTCGCCCTGCGAGCGGCGTAAAGCCACCCTAAGTGTGTGTCAGCGGCCTTAGGCTACCGAGCCGCCCCACCCGCCCCGCACCCGACCCGCCTCTTATCCGCTCCGCACGCCCCGCCCCGGCACGCCCACAGGCCCGCTCCCGGGCCCGGGGTGCCTCTCTGGGAGAGGAAGACTTCCTGTCCGGAGGGGGCTTGCCCAGGTCGATCGGGGGTACTGCCCTGGGCGACCACGTGTCCCCGGACCGACGGCGGACTCGGGCCGACGACGTATCTCCGGCCCGGAGGCGGCACCCACGGGCCGGCGACGCCGTGTCGGCACTTCGGCCGGCACGTCCGGCTGTCGCGACGGACAACCGCAGCCGGGCAACGGGCAGCGTGAGCAGGCCACAACAGGCGGGCAGCCGCATCCGGGCAAGAGGCGGGGCAGCCGCGATCGGGCAACCGGGCGGGCAGCCGCATCCGGCCAACGGAACGGGCAGCTCTATCCGGTCGTCGCATCCGATCGCCGCATGCTGTCGATATGTGCCGACACGCGGCGTTCACATATTGCCGGTGATCAATTCATGGGCGTGGCGCATTCCATGCGCATAAGTGATCACGGAGGAGTGTCGATCAATTCCATTGAACGACACCGCTTACCTCCGCAGATACGTCTGCACGAGTGAGCGTTCTTCGAACAGGTTATGGAAAGTTCGGCGTCGAGAACCCGGCAAAACGGGACATTCAGCCACTTCGGAGGGGGGTTCCGGGGTGTGCGAGGTGCGCGTTTCGTCCCGCCTGTGTAGCCGCTCCGACCTGCGAATATCGGCTTCCGTGAACCTTCCGCAGCACGTACGTGTCGCTGTTGTCAAGCCCCGAGATATGCCCTGACCTGCGAAAACGTCATTCAGGGGAAGCTGTTCTCGTGTTACCCTTGATAGCCACGGAAGGGGTACCTGTCACATGACGTTCAAGGTTGGCGACACCGTGGTCTATCCCCATCACGGGGCCGCGCTGATCGAGGCTATCGAAACTCGCCAGATCAAAGGCGTGGACAAGACCTACTTGGTGCTCAAGGTCGCCCAGGGCGACTTGACGGTTCGTGTGCCGGCGGACAATGCGGAGTTCGTGGGTGTGCGCGACGTGGTCGGGCAGGAGGGGCTGGACCGGGTCTTCGAGGTGCTGCGCGCACCCTATGCCGAAGAGCCGACGAACTGGTCCCGGCGCTACAAGGCAAATCTGGAGAAACTCGCCTCCGGTGATGTCATCAAGGTCGCCGAAGTGGTTCGCGACCTGTGGCGTCGCGAGCGTGAGCGCGGACTCTCCGCGGGTGAGAAGCGAATGCTGGCCAAGGCCCGCCAGATCCTGGTGAGCGAGCTCGCGCTCGCGGAGAACACGAACGAGGACAAGGCCGAGGCTCTGCTCGACGAGGTACTCGCGTCCTGAACCGGCTCGTGCCGGTCGTGAAGAATGTGCTGCGGTGCCCGCTGACAACCGTATTCATGGTGCGTCGGTCGGGCGCCGTGGCATGTCCGCATACGCGACGTGGCCGCGTCCGGGTCACGCCGGAACGCTGACAGGCCGAACACGCGCTTGCGGACGATGTCTGGTGTCTTCGGGGGCATCGACCCGGCTACCGATATCCCGCACTCGGCTCCCGGTATCCGGGTGCGGCGCGGTCGCCTGGCGCGGAAGAGCCGGTACGAGCCATCCACATTCAGCCAGTACGTGGCTGAAGAGCGACGATTATGCTTCGTCGCACCCTTGCGTTGGCTTCAGCGGCGATCCCTCGATACTTTGCTCGCGATCTTGCGCAGACGATCCCGAGCGGCCGACGCGGCTCGTCCGGCTTCGACCGGGTGTCACGGAAAGGGCCCGGTCGAGTCGCGGCTCGGCGCCCGGCTCGCTTGTGGCCATACCCACGTCGGCCGTGGAAACAAACATGCCGAAGCTCCGGAGTGCAACCGATGTCTGATCAACCGCATCCCTCCCGCACCGCCGCCGTGATTCCCGCGGCCGGCCGCGGCGTCCGGCTCGGCCCGGGTGCCCCCAAGGCGCTCCGCGCGCTGGGCGGGACGCCGATGCTCATCCACGCGGTACGGGCGATGGCGGCGTCCCGTTCCGTCTCGTTGGTCGTCGTCGTGGCACCGCCGGACGGAGCTCCCGAGGTCAAGAACCTGCTGAACGAGCACGCCCTGCCCGAACGCACCGACTACCTCGTCGTGCCCGGTGGCGACACCCGCCAGGAATCGGTGCGCCTCGGCCTCGACGTTCTGCCCGAGGACATCTCCGTCGTGCTGGTCCACGACGCGGCACGCCCGCTGGTGCCCGTCGACACGGTGGACGCGGTGATCGAGGCGGTGCGCGACGGCGCGCCTGCCGTCGTCCCCGCGCTGCCGCTCGCCGACACCGTCAAGGAGGTGGAGCCCAAAGCGCCGGGCGAACCGGAGCCAGTGCTCGGCACGCCCGAGCGGGCCCGGCTGCGCGCCGTGCAGACTCCGCAGGGCTTCGCTCGCGACACCCTCGTGCGCGCGCACCGGACCGTCGTCGTCGGCGGCGAGGGCGCCACGGATGACGCGGGCATGGTGGAACGGCTCGGGGAGCCCGTCGTGGTCGTCCTCGGACACGAGGAGGCGTTCAAGGTGACCCGGCCGCTGGACCTGGTGCTGGCCGAGGCGGTACTCGCGCGCAGGAGGGCGAACGATGGCTTCTGAGGCATTCGAGAAGTCGGCCGAGAAAGAGAGGACGGCTTCCGAGGAAATGACGACCGAGGGAACGACGACCGAGGGCACGACGACGGACGGAACGACGGCCGAGGGAACGGTGTCCCGGGAAACGAGCCCCCGAGAAGCGGTTCCGGGGGCGGGGGCCGCCGCGGGCGCGGCGGCCGGTCACCGGCCCGCGCCGGTGATCCCGCTCGTCGGTATCGGTACCGACATCCACGCCTTCGAGGAGGGCCGCGAGCTGTGGTGCGCGGGCCTGCTGTGGGAGGGCGAGGGCCCGGGCCTGGCCGGGCACTCGGACGCCGACGTCGTCGCGCACGCCGCGTGCAACGCGCTCTTCTCGGCCGCCGGGCTCGGCGATCTCGGGCAGCACTTCGGCACCGGGCGGCCGGAGTGGTCGGGTGCCTCCGGAGTCACGCTGCTCACTGAGGCGGCACGGATCGTGCGGGCAGCGGGCTTCGAGATCGGGAACGTCGCCGTCCAGGTCGTCGGCGTACGGCCGAAGATCGGCAAGCGGCGCGAAGAAGCGCAGCGGGTGCTGTCGGCCGCCGTGGGAGCGCCCGTCTCGCTCTCCGCCGCCACTTCCGACGGGCTCGGTTTCACCGGCCGGGGCGAGGGCCTCGCCGGAATCGCGACCGCGCTGGTCCACCGCACCGGCTGAACTGCACCCCCCGCCCCACCGCACCACCGCACCGCCGGTATGGGAGCACGAGCGGTGCGGGAGACCCCGGACAACGCGGGAGATCTCGTGAGAGCGCGAGATCACGGAA
Organism: Streptomyces sp. NPDC047982; assembly: GCF_043204165.1. Taxonomy (NCBI): domain Bacteria; kingdom Bacillati; phylum Actinomycetota; class Actinomycetes; order Kitasatosporales; family Streptomycetaceae; genus Streptomyces; species Streptomyces sp. NPDC047982. The sequence continues at coordinate 96,978 of NZ_JBIDBS010000023.1, forward strand.
GCACTCACCGGCGAAGGAGCGCAGAAGCTCGTCGACGAGCTGTCCGTCGAGTACACCGGCTGGACCGGCAAGACGTACGCGGCGTTCGCGTCGTCGGCCCCCGTCGGTGCCGAGCGCGTGATCACCGGATCGCCCCGCGCAAGGTCCTCGCACGGGTCTGAAGGAGCCGCTGGCGCGCACCGCTTCCCACGACGCGGTCCCCGCGACCCCCGAGGGGGCGCGGGGCACTGGTGCACGCCCACTACCCTTGAGGCGTGACTATTCGCCTGTACGACACCAGCGCCCGGCAGATCCGTGACTTCGTCCCGCTCATGGCGGGTTGTGTCTCGATCTACCTGTGTGGTGCCACCGTTCAGGCGGCCCCGCACATCGGGCACATCCGGTCCGGCCTGAACTTCGACATCATGCGCCGCTGGTTCGAGTACCGCGGCTACGACGTCACGTTCATCCGGAACGTCACCGACATCGACGACAAGATCATCACGAAGTCCGCCGAGCAAGGGCGGCCGTGGTGGGCCATCGGCTATGAGAACGAGCGGGCGTTCAACGCCGGGTACGAGGCGCTGGGCTGCCTGCCGGTCACGTACGAACCGCGCGCGACCGGGCATATCACCGAGATGGTCGAGATGATGCGGGGCCTGATCGAACGTGGTCACGCCTATGCGGCGGACGGCAACGTCTACTTCGACGTGCGTTCCTTCCCGGGCTATCTGTCGCTGTCCAACCAGGACCTGGACGATCTGCGCCAGCCGTCCGGCGAGGGCGAGACCGGCAAGCGCGACCCGCGCGACTTCGCGATGTGGAAGGCGTCCAAGCCGGGCGAGCCCAGCTGGGAGACCCCGTGGGGCCGCGGTCGGCCCGGCTGGCACCTGGAGTGCTCGGCCATGGCGCACAAGTACCTCGGCCGGGCCTTCGACATCCACGGCGGCGGGATCGACCTGATCTTCCCGCACCACGAGAACGAGATCGCCCAGGCCCAGGCGTTCGGCGACGGGTTCGCGCGGTACTGGGTGCACAACGGCTGGGTCACCATGTCCGGCGAGAAGATGTCGAAGTCGCTGGGCAACTCGGTGCTGGTCAGCGAGATGGTCAAGTTCTGGCGTCCGATCGTGCTGCGCTACTACCTCGGCACCCCGCACTACCGGTCGATGATCGAGTACAGCGAGGAGGCCCTGCGCGAGGCCGAGTCGGCGTTCGCGCGGATCGAGGGCTTCGTGCAGCGGGTCGTCGAGAAGGCGGGCGGTGAGGTCGCCCCGGCCCGCGAGGTGCCGCCCGCGTTCGCGGAGGCGATGGACGACGACCTGGGCGTCCCGCAGGCGCTCGCGATCATCCACACCACGGTCCGGCAGGGCAATTCCGCGCTGGCCGCCGACGACAAGGAGGCGGCCGTCGCCCGGCTTGCGGAGGTGCGGGCCATGCTCGGCGTCCTCGGGCTCGACCCGCTGGACGAGCACTGGGCGGGCGAGTCCGACCGCGGCGACGATCTGCACGGGGTGGTGGACACGCTCGTACGCCTGGTCCTGGACCAGCGCGAGGCGGCCCGCGCCCGCAAGGACTGGCCCGCCGCCGATGCCATCCGCGACCAGCTGAGCCAGTCCGGGCTCGTCATCGAGGACAGCCCGACCGGACCGCGCTGGACCCTCGGCCCGCGCCCGTAGGCCGCCCGTGTGTGCCGTCCGGGGTCCCGGACGGCACACTCGTGGGGGCACACTTCATATACGTACGCAACGCACGCTCGTCCGAGCAGCAACGAAACAGGTAGGTCATGGCCGGGAACAGCCAGCGCAGGAACCGCCGCACGTCCAACAAGAAGGGCGCGCAGGTCGGCAGCGGTGGCCAGCGACGCCGTGGCCTGGAGGGCAAGGGCCCGACGCCGCCCGCCTCCGTCCGCAAGGGGCACGTGAAGAACCGGGTCGCCAACGCCAAGGCCAAGCAGGCCGCGCACCGCCGCCCCGCCCCGCGCCGCGGCGGCGCCAAGGGCACGTCCGAGATGGTCGTCGGCCGCAACCCGGTCTACGAGGCACTGCGCGACGGTGTGCCCGCCACGACCCTGTACGTCCAGCAGTACATCGACAACGGCGAGCGGGTCCGCGAGGCGCTCCAGCTCGCGGGCGAGCGCGGCAACGTCAACCTGATGGAGGCGCCGCGCGCCGAGCTGGACCGGATGACGAACGGCCTGAACCACCAGGGCCTCGTCCTGCAGGTCCCGCCGTACGAGTACGCGCACCCGGAGGATCTGACCGCCGCCGCGTACGACAACGGCGAGGAGCCGCTGATCGTCGCCCTCGACGGTGTCACCGACCCGCGCAACCTGGGTGCGATCGTCCGCTCCGTCTCCGCGTTCGGCGGGCACGGCGTGGTCGTGCCGGAGCGTCGCGCGGCCGGGATGACGGCCGGTGCCTGGAAGTCGTCTGCGGGCACCGCCGCCCGTACGCCGGTCGCCCGGGTGACGAACCTCACCCGGGCCCTGGAGGGCTACCAGAAGGCGGGCCTCACCGTCGTCGGTCTCGCCGCGGACGGCGAGCACACCGTCGAGGACCTGGAGGCGCTCGACGGCCCGGTCGTCGTCGTCATCGGCAGCGAGGGCAAGGGGCTCGGCCGTCTCGTCGGCGAGACCTGCGACTACCGGGTCCGCATCACGATGCCGGGCGGCGCCGAGTCGCTGAACGCCGGTGTCGCGGCCGGGATCGTCCTCTACGAGGCAGCGCGGCGCCGGGCCTGAGACGCCCGCGGGCGGGGTGGCCGGCCGACCCGACTTCGTCCCGCCCGGCCTGGTCGCGTCCCGTCCGGCTTCATCGCGTCCGCGCCGCGCGCCCAGATCCGGTCACGTCCGGTCGGAGACCCGCCCTTGACGGGTCTCCGACATGATTGACGGGTCTCGGACACATCGGACGCGTCAAGGCAGTGTCCTAAACACTCATCACTCGGTTAGATGAGTGTGGACACCAGAACGCCTCGGTTCGACGAACTACCCGCCCTGAGCATGACCAAGGTGGACTGCGACCCTGCGCAGGTCATCGTCAACCACGCCAGCTTCCGGGTGCAGCTCGCGCCCGGCCAGCGCGTACGGCTGCGCGGGCTGGCCCCCGCGGGCGTGCCCAGGATCCCCGCCATGAGCGGGTCCCCCGGAACGGCGCGGGGCAGGCGCGCGCCCGTCGTGTGGAGCGGCAGATCCGCCCCCGGAGACCCCGGCGCCACCGGACTCCTCCAGGCCGTACGGAACTCGACCGCGGGCCCTTCGACCGTCGCGTACGACGCCTGTGACCCCCGTGCCGACCGGGGCGACCCCGGGCGCCCCGGCGAGTTCGACGGCGGGCTCGGTGCGGGCAGCACCCAGCTCATCGACTGTCTGGAGGAGACCCGCCCCAATCCCGTCATCACCGCTCCCCAGCAGCCGGGACCGGACGGCAACGGCCCGCTGCTGCCTCCGATGCGCCAGGCGGTCGGCGCCTACGACCCCGTCGACCAGGGGCCGTACGACCGCGACACCGGACACCACGGTTACGCGGACGCGGCCGGTGACGACGACGGTGCGGAGGCCCGGGGCCGGCGCCAGGGCAGCGACGCCGTACGGCACGCGTACTATCCCGGACGCCGGATGAACCTAGGGGTGGTGCTGCTGCCCCTGCGGGTCTTCCTCGGCTTCATCTCCGTCTACGCCGGCATGGGCAAGCTCTGCGACCCCGTCTACTTCGACGGCGGCGAACGCGGCTCCATGGTCACGTGGCTGAACTCGCTGCACCCCTGGGCGCTGGCGGAGCCGCTGCGCGACTTCGCGCTCTCGCACCCCGTGGGCGCCGGGCTCACCGTCGCCTTCCTCCAGGTCGTCGTCGGTGTCCTCACCGTGCTCGGCCTCTGGCAGCGCGTCGCCGCGTCCGTCGGGGCCCTGCTCTCCGCCGCCCTGCTGGTCACCGTCAGCTGGCGCAGCGTCGCCGTGTACGACGCGCCCGACATCATCTACCTCGCCGCCTGGAGCCCGCTGATCATCGCGGGCGCGCCGGTCTACTCCGTCGACGGGCGGCTCGCCGGCGAGGCGTGGCGCACGCTCGGCCCGCGTTCGGCGATCTGGGACCTGCGCCGCCGGGTGCTGCGCCGGGGCGCCGCCATCGCGACCGTCGTCGTCGGTCTCACGTTCCTCGTGGGCTCCATGCTCGGCGGGGCCGTCCGCTCCTCCGGGGTCGTGACCGTGCCGGGTCCGAACGGCAACCCGACCAACCAACTGCCCGGCTCCCCGCTCCCGGAGGAGTCCCGTACCGGCGGGGCCTCCCGCACGCCCGAGGAGCGGCGCCCGTCACCGACCCGCAGCGGAGCCGCCACCACCCCGTCCACGCGGGCGTCCACGCCTCCCGCGGAGTCCGTGCGTGAGCCGGGCCGTGCGGCGGCCGGTGCCGGGCAGCCCAGTCAGACCCAGGGCACCGTCCAGCAGGTCCCGCGGCAGACGACTCCGCAGCAGCCCCCGGCGGGCAGCTCCGGTCCGAGTTCCTCGGGCTCCACGGGCACCGGCGGCGGCCCCACGGGCGGCAGCAGCCCGGACGACGGCGGTTCCGCCGGCGGGACGTCGGGCGCCGGGCAGAACCCGATCGGGGGCCTGCTCGGCTGAGTGTCACGCGCCTGCCCGGCCTGCCGTCCGCCTCGCGGTGGGGGCGGACGAGGTGGGCGGAGGACGACGGAGGGGCGGTCATCGGTCGGATCCGGTGACCGCCCCTCCGCGTACGCCGCGTACGCGTGCGTGTAGGCGTGTGTGGTGCACCCCGCGTACCTGGGCCAGGGGTGTTCCTGGAGCTGCCGGAACTCCTGGAACTGCTGGAACTCTTGGAGTTACTGGCCGTCGAGTTCCTTGGCGGCCTCGGTCAAGTCCTTCGCCGTATCGATGGCGCGCCAGTACGCCCCGTGGGGCAGCGGGTACCCGGCCAGCCTGCGTTCGCGGGCGAGCTTCGGAAACGTCATCCGCTCGTGGTCGCCGCGGTTCGGCAGCAGGGTGGTGAAGGTCGGTGAGAAGACGTACACACCGGCGTTGATCAGATACGGCGACGGCGGCGCCTCGATGAAGTCGGTGATGTGCCCGAACGCGTCCGTTTCCACGGCGCCCCACGGGATCCGGGGACGGGCCAGTGCCAGAGTGGCGGTCGCGTCGCGCTCCGCGTGGAAGGCGGCCATCTCGCGCAGCGAGAAACGCGTCCAGATGTCGCCGTTGGTGGCGTACCAGGGCTGGTCCGGGTCGGGCAGCTTGGCGGCGGCGTACTTCAGTCCGCCGCCCCGGCCCAGGGGCTCGGACTCCACGACGGTCGTCACGCGCAGCGGAAGCACCGCCGAGTCCAGCCACTCCTGCAGCACCTCTGCCAGATGGCCGCACGACACCACGACGTCGGTCACACCCTCGGCGGCCAGCCAGGAAAGCTGATGGCCGATGATCGGGGTCCCGGTGCCCGGGATCTCGACCATCGGCTTGGGGCGGTCGTCGGTGTACGGGCGCAGCCGCGACCCCTGGCCACCCGCCAGGATCACGGCCTGCGTCGGATACGTATGCATACCAGGCACGATATGTGGTGCCTGGTGTCGTGTTGTGCGGGGCCGGTGGCTCGGCCGGGCAGGCGACGGGCCGTCAGGTAACGGGCCGTCCGGTGTCGGGCCGTCAGGCGACAGGCCGACCGAGCCCGGGCCGGCCTGCTGCGGATCAGCTGAACTGTGCGACGCCGGAGGCGAACGACGTGTCGCAGACGGGGCGGGAAAAGCGGTGGGCGCGCGTCGGGCCGTACTGCTCGACCGCCGCGCGGCCCAGCGCCTTCGCGATCGACATGCAGTGGCGGGCGAGCGAGGGCCGGCCCTCGACGGAGCGCTGGAGGTCCGTCAGCGCGACGCCCGGGTCCTTCTCGCGGAGCTCCACGAGCAGACGGTCGCGGAGGATGTCCTGCGGGGCACGTGTCTGGGCACGCTTCGACACGTCCTGGGCCGACGCGGCCAGGACCTGCGAATCGGAGTTGTGCGCTGCCCACGGCACGCTGGTGACGGCGAGGGTCCCGGAGAGGACCATCACGACAGGCAGGACGAGGGCGAGGGAACGGCCGATGCGGCGAGCGGTGTGGGTCACGCAGCGAGCGTAGCGGTAGGTAATGATGTGACGACATCTTGTCACCCTTGCGAGGGGTGGTTCGAGGGCGTCTTTCGAATTCCGTGTTGACGGGAAGCGCCGAGATGCCCGGAGCGCTGCGGAGATGCGGTGCCGCTCGGTTTCAAACCCGTCCCCGCCTCGCGGGCCGCGAACTGCCCCGCATGGATGCCCCACGTACGAACGGCCCCGTGCGAACGACTCCGCACGCGAATGGTGCCCCGCACTCGGTCGGGGGCACGGGGAACGCGTGGCCGGTCAAACGACTCCGCACGCGAATGGCCCCGCACGGGAAACGTGCGGGGCCATCGTGGTGCGCGGGCGCGCGGGCCATACGCGGCACGCGGGCGTGAGCGGCGTGCGAGGTATGGGGCCGTGCGCGGGCCTGCGAGGCGTCAGTCGGTGAGGCGGGCGCCCGTCGAGGTCGAGAAGACGTGCAGCTCGTCCGGACGCGGCACGACGTGCAGCTTGGTGCCCTTCTCCGGGACGGAGCGGCCGTTGACGCGGACGACCAGGTCCTTGTCCTCGCCGCCGACCCGGGCGGAGCCGTAGACGTAGCCGTCGGCGCCGAGCTCCTCGACGACGTTGACCGAGACGGCCAGGCCGGCGGGGGAGTCGGAGCTGTCCTTCGAGAGGGACTTCGCGGCGGCGCCGCCGTGCTCGACGATGTCGAAGTGCTCGGGGCGGATGCCGACCGTGACGGTCGTGTCGCCCTTGTCCGTGGCGGCGGTGAGCGCCTCGCGCGAGACCGGGACGACGCTGTTGCCGAACTTCACGCCGCCGTCGGTGATCGGGACCTCGACCAGGTTCATGGCGGGGGAGCCGATGAAGCCGGCCACGAAGAGGTTCGCCGGCTTGTCGTACATGTTGCGCGGCGAGTCGACCTGCTGGAGCAGACCGTCCTTGAGGACGGCGACCCGGTCGCCCATGGTGAGGGCCTCGACCTGGTCGTGCGTCACGTACACGGTCGTGATGCCCAGGCGGCGCTGGAGCGAGGCGATCTGCGTACGGGTGGAGACGCGGAGCTTGGCGTCGAGGTTCGACAGCGGCTCGTCCATGAGGAAGACCTGCGGCTCGCGCACGATGGCACGGCCCATCGCGACACGCTGGCGCTGACCACCGGAGAGCGCCTTCGGCTTGCGGTCCAGGTACTGGGTGAGGTCGAGCATCTTGGCGGCCTCTTCGACCTTCGCCCGGATGTCGGTCTTGTTGACGCCGGCGATCTTGAGCGCGAAGCCCATGTTGTCCGCGACGGTCATGTGCGGGTAGAGCGCGTAGTTCTGGAACACCATGGCGATGTCCCGGTCCTTCGGCGGCAGGTGCGTGACGTCGCGGTCACCGATGCGGATGGCGCCGGCGTTGACGTCCTCGAGACCCGCGAGCATGCGGAGGGAGGTCGACTTGCCGCAACCGGAAGGACCGACGAGCACGAGGAACTCGCCGTCCGCGATGTCGATCTCCAACTGGTCCACGGCCGGCTTCGTCGAGCCGGGGTAGATGCGGGACGCCTTGTCGAACGTGACACTGGCCATGCTGAATCTTCTCCTCCACCGGCAGGAACGTGCCGGACGATCCGAGTAGGGAGTGGTCTGATCCACTTGAGCGAATCCTCAGGGACGCTACCTGGACATGCGGAATCTGTCAGTAGTTCGGCGGGCGTGAAATCTTGGGACCGTGCGCGGGGCGAGGTTGGTTACACTGCTCCGGCATGCCTCCTTAGCTCAGCTGGCCAGAGCAACGCACTTGTAATGCGTAGGTCGTCGGTTCGAATCCGACAGGGGGCTCCACGCGAACCCCAGCTCGGATGGCCTCTGAGCTGGGGTTCCCTGTTTAAACGTAGGCGTCGGCGGCGCTGGGAGCGGGCCGCCCGGGTGCCTGCGGTCTCGGTTGTGGTCCCAGTAGAGGCTTCGGGCGGGGCTTCGGAAGCGGGCACGAAGAGCTCCCCATGCGTCGCTTCGCATCCTGCGACAGGTGTGACCTGCCCTTCACGTACTGTCGGCTCTGGCTGATCTGGGTATGGCGCAGGATCTCCATGATCGTGGGCATGTCCACCCCGAGTTCGTCACTCGCCCTCCTGATCGGGCTTCTGCCGCTCGCCCGACGCACACGCGCGACACACGTGGTGACAGCGACAGTCACGTCGGCTCAGGCGGATCGATCACGTACTCGGCGTGGTCGCCGCCGTGCGGCGCGTCGCTTCGGGCGGGCCGTGCGGCGGGCCTCAGGGCCCGGTCCGCCGGACGGAAGGCTCGCCCTCGCCGGGTGGTGGCGGGGCGGAGCCGTCCGGGAGTGGCGGCGGGGCGGCGTGTGCGGGTGGGAGGTCCGCCCAGCCGAGCGGGTGCGGGGCGTCGTCCTCCGGGCCCGGGACGGGGGATTCGTCGGCCGCCTCGGTGAAGGCCGTCAGCGCGTCGACGAGGGCCGCGCGCCGGGCGGGGGCGAGACGCGCGACGATGGCGGTGAGTTCGCGGCGGCGCCGGGCGGTGACCTGCGCGACGGTGCGTCGGCCCTCGTCGGTGAGCCGGAGCAGGGTCTCGCGACGGTTGCGCGGGTTGACCTGCCGGTCCGCGAGGCCGGAGGCGATCAGCCGGTCGACCATGCGCATCGCGGTCGGGGGCGAGACGTGCAGCAGCTCCGCGAGCCTGACCAGTTTGGCCGTACCGCGAGTCGAGAGCGCCACCATCATCCGGAACTGCGCCGGAGTCACCCGGTCCTCGACCTCGGCGAGCGAGTCCGCCGCCACCGCTGCCAGTACCCGCGACGCCGTGACGACCGCTCGTGTCACCGCGTCGATGTCGTCGGTTTCGTCCACATCGGTGGTGCCAGCGGTGTCGTCCACATCGTCCAGGTCCGTAGTTCCGGGCTCTCCCTGGGGCATGCCCCCTTTTCTATCGTTTCTGGCCTTTCGCTTGCTGCTCCTCGGCTGCTCCCGGCGTGGTCAGCCCCAGAGGGCGTGGGCGAGTGTCGCGCCGGCGAACGCGGCTCCGAGGCCGACGGCCATGCTCCCGAGGACGTTGACCGCCGCGTAGAAGCGGGCCCCGTTCTCGACCAGGCGCAGCGTCTCGTAGGAGAAGGTCGAGTACGTCGTCAGCGCCCCGCACAGGCCGGTGCCGAGCAGGAGCTGTGTCTCGGAGGAGGCGGCCCCGGCGGCGGCCGCGCCGGTGACGACTCCGAGGACCAGGCATCCGGCAATGTTGACGGTGAAGGTCCCCCACGGGAAGACGCTGTCGTGCCGGGACTGGACCGCGCGGTCGGTGAGATAGCGCAGCGGGGCCCCGATCATGGCGCCCGCGACCACGAGCAGCCAGTTCACCGCTCCTCCTTGCCGTGGTGGGGCTTGTCGTGGCCCGCGTGGTCGCGGCCGGTGTAGCGGATGACCTCGCAGTCGTCGAGGACGACCAGGCCCTGGGCGACGAGTTCGTCGAGCTGCGGCAGGAAGGCCCGGATCCGTTCCTCGGTGTCGACGATCACGACGGCGACGGGCAGGTCCTCGCTCAGGGACAGCAGCCGCACCGTGTGGATCAGGGAGGAGGCCCCGAACCCCTCGATGCCCCGGAAGACGGAGGCGCCAGCCAGCCCGGCCTCGCGGGCCCGGTGGACGATCTCGCTGTAGACGGGCTTGTGGTGCCACATGTCCGTCTCGCCGACGAAGACGGTGACGCGCAGTGCGGATCCGGTGAGCCTCATGGCTGCCTCCACGTGATGACGCGGCGCGTCAGCGCCGCGGCGAGCCATACGGCGGTCAGGGCGACGACCGGGGTGAGGGCCAGATAGGCCAGGCCGGTGCGTGTCTCCCGCCCGTCCATCAGGCGCTGGATGTCGACGGCGTAGGTGGAGAAGGTGGTGAAGCCGCCGAGGACGCCGGTGCCGAAAAAGGGGCGCACCAGCCGGTGGGCCGACCAGACGTCGGTGATGACCACCATGAAGATGCCGATCACCGCGCAGCCGACGACGTTGACGGTCAGGGTCGTCCACGGGAAGGCGCCGGTTGCCGTGGGCCACAGCAGCGCGGCCCCGTACCGTGCCGTCGCCCCCACGGAGCCGCCGACCGCCACGGCGGCCACCACCGGGCCCTGCTGCGACAATCGCAGGTCCTTGCGCCGCCGGTCGGGTACGCGGAGGCCGACGTCGGGGTCGACGGGTTCGTTCAGCATCGGGGTCCGGGATTCTTCCACGCGTGTCTCCTACTCGCCGGGCACGGGAACGTACGGTGCGCGTCGCAAGTAGGGACCGTTGGCGGCGTCGTCGCCGCGGTTTCGGGTACGGCGGGCCCCACCGCCGTGCGGTGAGGAAGGGGACCGTGACTAACCGATCACCGCTGCGAACACCGCTCGGATCAGCCTACCGGGCACCGCCGCGGTTCTCCTGCCGGCCGGGCACCGCCCGTAGGGCCTGGAGCGGTGAGCGGTGAGAAGTCAGCGGTGGTTGTTCCGTCCGCATGGGCGCGGGACACTGGAACTCGCCCGGCGACGAGGCACGCCGCGACCGCGCCGGCGCGGCGCGGATGGGCTGCCGCACGAACCGGTCGACCGGCGTCGCGGGAGGTGGGCATCAGCGTCACGCATCACCGTCGAGGTCGAGTCGACCCTTTGTCGATCTGGTCGACGCCACGGACTTGCGCCGCTGGCACGCGCAATCCAGCGCGTGGGCGACGGCGCTCGGCCGCTTCTCGCCCGGAACCGCGTACCGGGTGACGGGCTGCGGCAGCCGCAGAGAGGCCGACCAGTTGGTGTCGGACGCGCGCCCCGCCTATCTCCGGCTCACCGGATGCCTTGAGTGATCGGAGTGATCGGAGTGACTGCGGTGACAGGGAAGACCGAAGCAGCTGAGGACTGGCGTGACCAGGGTGACTGGAGGGTCCAGAACAGCTGGGGCGACTGGAATGGCTGAGGTGACAGGCGTGGGCAATGCGGCGTCGGCGTCAGGCATCGGCGCCATAGACGAGGGCGCCGGCGGTCGACTGATCGTCCTGCGGCATGCCAAGTCGGCCTGGCCGGACGGTGTCGCCGACCATGAACGCCCGCTCGCGGGCCGGGGCCGTCGCGACGCCCCGGCGGCTGGACGCCGACTGTTTGACACGGGATGCGTGCCCGACCTGGTCGTCTGCTCGACCGCCAGGCGCGCCCGGGAGACCTGGCATCTGGTCGCGACGGAGATGGCCCCGGCGGAACCGGACGTGGTGTTCGAGCCGAGGGTGTACGCCGCGAGTGCGTCCGGCCTCCTGCGCGTACTACGTGACCTCGCTGTACTGCGGCGTGACGCCGTTTCGCGTGAGGTCGTCGTGGGCGGTGGCCCGGAGCGGTGCCGGACGGTGCTGCTGGTCGGGCATCAGCCCGCGGTGCAGGAACTCGTCCTGACTCTGACAGGCGGTGGCGACGAGCAGGCGCTCGAGCGGGTCCGTATCAAGTTCCCGACCTCCGCGTTCGCGGTACTGACCGTGCCGGGGACGCGGGCCGGGGGCGGCCTCGCGCCGGGTACGGCGGTGCTCACCGACTTCGCCGTTCCGCGCGGCCCCGTTCCTGACGCGCGGGGCTGATGTCACGTACGCTCCGCGCCCCCTGCACGTCGGGCACGTTCGCGTGACGCCTCGATCTCCGCGTACGCCGAGTCCCGTCCCTCCCAGTGGGACCCCTCGACGGACTTGCCGGGTTCGAGGTCCTTGTAGACGTCGAAGAAATGAGTGATCTCCAGGGTGTCGAAGCGGGGGATGTCGTCGATGTCCTGCACGGCGGCGTAGCGCGGATCATGGGCCGGTACGCACAGGACCTTCTCGTCAGGGCCTTTTTCGTCCCTCATGATGTACATGCCAACGGCCCGGCACTCGATGGCGCAGCCGGGGAACGTGGGGTCGCCGACCAGGACCAGGGCGTCGAGCGGATCGCCGTCACGGCCCAGCGTTCCTTCGATGTAGCCGTAGTCCGCCGGGTACTTCGTGGATGTGAACAGCATCCGGTCCAGGCGGATGCGGTGCAGTGTGTGGTCCATCTCGTACTTGTTGCGGGATCCGCGAGGGATCTCCACCGTCACGTCGAACTCCATGAACCCGCCTCCTGGGCCGTGTCCGCCGCACCCGTGTCCCGTAAGAGGCACGGGTGCGGCTGACATGCGCACGGTTCCTACGGCCGGGGCCTGGGCCTGGGCCTGGGCTGCGGACGCGACGAGCGCCGCCACCGGCACGCGCGTGGCGCACGACTCCCGTGCGCGCGTCTCGTACATGGTCTTCCGTGCGCGCGTCTCGTACATCGTCGGCCGCCGCCCGGTTCTCGGCAGCGTGGCGGGGCCCCGGTACGCCCGATCGGGTCAACATGGCGGGGCGGCCGGGCGCGGGCGCCCCGCCATGTTGACGGGATGAGGGATGACCGGGATGAGGAGATGACCGCATACGGCCGTCGTCGTCACCGGGCAGTCGTCGTCACCGGGCAGGGGTCATCACCGGGCAGGGCTCGTCACGGCAGATCGGGGCGGCCCAGCCAGGCCGGCTGCACGGGAACCCCGTCCTCGTACCGTTCCACGTGCTGCTCCGCGGCTGGCTCGGCACTCCGCCTCCCCGCGTTCTTCCGCGCGGGTGCCGGTGAAGGGGCGGGGGCGGGCAGCGTGTCGGCCCTCGGGCCCGGCTCCATGACCAGTCCCCAGGTCGTCATACGCCCCAGTTTCCTTTCTTCTCCATCTGCGAAGGCCAGTTCTTTCGTGTGCGAAGACCATTCCTCCGGACCAGGAACCGAGGCGAGCGCTTATGTCGTCCTTACGCGCGCGAGCCGCTGCGCGCGGTCATGACAAGTGCCGCACTGGCCCGCCACGTACCCGAAATCCTAGGAGCGGCATGAGAGTCCACGGCACCACGCGATCCCTGAGCAACGGACCGGAGGACGGCATCCCCGTACGGCGGCGCAGTCCCCGCAGGGCTTTCCTGGACTGCTCGAAGGCGGCGTTGGTCGTCGCGCTCGTCCTGGGTGCCGGTACGGCATGCAGCAAGGAGGCCCTGGACGACACGACCTCGGGCGCCGGCCGCAAGGCCGAGGACTGGAAGGTCGGCGACTGCGCCGGCCCCGACCTGAAGGAGTCGAAGGACGCCTACCAGGCGCTGGACTGCGGCGACCCGAAGGCGACGATCAAGGCCCTTGAGATCAAGGACGGCGCCATCTTCGCCGACTCGATCCAGTGTCCGGCGGGTACGGACGTGATCATCTCGGTGAAGGTCTCCTTCGGCTCGACCAAGAGCGCCGCCGGAATCCCCAGCAAGACCGTCTGCGGCCGGAATCTCTCCGGCGACCACCCCGGTGACGCCGGGGCGGGCGGTGGCCAGCTGGTGAAGGGCGACTGCGTGAACGACCAGGCCAAGGAAGTGGCCTGCGGCAGCGGGGGTAGTGGCGTGTTCAAGGTGCTCGCCCTGACGAAGACGGCGAAGGAATGTCCGTCCGGCACCGACAACCCCATCGAGCTGTTCCCGAGCCCTGGCCGACCGTACGACGCGATCTGCACCAGCAAGGCTTGAGCCCCGGGCCTCCTGTCCGGCCGACCGTCCCGTGCGTTCCCCATGCGTACCCCATGGGGAACGGCGTACGAGAGGCTGCTGACAGCGCGCTGAGGCGCGTCATGGGCATCCGCCACCTCGCGTGACGGATGCCCCTTCGTTTTCGCCGCTTGCTTGTTTTCGCCTGTTAGTCCATCCCTGTTCGTTCGTCCCCGTTCGCTCCCGGTTGCTCGCTTTCGTTGCCAGGGTCCGTCTGCTCGCATCCGTCTGCTCGCATCCGTCCGTTCGTATCCGTCCGTTCGTTCAGTGCCGCCCGGTCAGCCGGTCCGCGGCCTTCGCGATGGGGTCGGTTCCGGGGCGGGGCGAGGCGAGTTCACGGCGGTCGGCGGCGCGGTAGGCGGCGTACATGCCGTGGACGCCGAGCCAGCGGAAGGGCTCCGGTTCCCACGTGCGGACCTTGTGCCCCACCCAGGGCAGGGTGGTCAGCTCCGTGGGGCCCGACTGGCCGGAGTCCTGCTGGATCAGGTCGCGCAGGGTGCGGGCGGCGAGGTTGGTGGTGGCGACGCCCGAACCGACGTAGCCGCCCGCCCAGCCGAGGCCCGTGGAACGGTCGAGGGTGACAGTGGCGCACCAGTCGCGGGGCACGCCGAGAACGCCGGACCAGGCGTGGTCGATGCGGGCGCCCGCGGTGACGGGGAAGAGGCGCACGAGGATGTCGCGGAGCGCCTCGATGGTGGCGGGCTGGGTACGGGCTGTGTCGTTGAAGTGGGCGGCAGCCGAGCCGTAGCGGTACGGGACGCCGCGCCCGCCGAGCGCGATGCGGTCGTCGGCGGTGCGCTGGGCGTACATATAGGCGTGGGCCATGTCGCCGAGGGTTTCGCGGCCTTCCCAGCCGATGGCGTCCCAAATGGACCGGGGGAGCGGCTCGGTGACGATCATCGAGGAGTTCATGGGCAGCCAGGTGCGCCGGTGCCCCTTGAGATTCGCGGTGAAGCCCTCGGTGCACCGCAGGATGTACGGGGCGCGGACGGTGCCGTACGGGGTACGGGCGTGCTTGGGCTCGATGGCGGTGACGGGCGTCGACTCGTGGATGGTGACGCCGAGTGCCTCGACGGTCGCGGCCAGGCCCGTGACGAGCTTGACCGGGTGCAGCCGCGCGCCGTGCGGGGTCCAGCTGGAACCGACGGCTCCCGTGACGTTGACGCGCTCGGCGGTCTCGCGGGCGCCGCGCAGCACACGGTCGGTCTCCCCGAAGGCGATCTCCACGGAGTGCGAGTCCTTCAGGCGGACCAACTGGGCTGGAGTGTAAGCGACTTCGAGGACGCCGCCCCGATGGATGTCGGCGTCGATGCTCTCTTCGGCGGCGACGCGCACGACCTCGGCGACGGTGTCGTTCATCGCCTGCTGGAGCCGGACGGCGGCCTCGTGGCCGTGGAGTTTCGCGTAGCGGTCGCGCCCGGCGATGCCGTTGTAGAGCCAGCCGCCGTTGCGTCCAGAGGCACCGTAGCCGCAGAACTTGGCTTCGAGAAGGGTGATGTTGAGGAAGGGGACGGCCTTCTTGAGGTAGTAGGCGGTCCAGAGTCCGGTGTACCCGCCGCCCACGATGCAGACGTCGGCCGTGCTGTCGCCGGGGAGTGGCTCCCTCGCGAGGGGGGTGCCCCGGTCCGCGTACCAGAAGGATATGCCGCCGTTGACGGTACTGACGGTGCTCATGGTGTCCCTGCTGTCCCTGCTTCGTCCGGTGTGAAGGCTGTGGTGGTGGGGGGCTTTCCGGCTTGCGCCGGGGCGGACGTTACTGCCCTGGAGGGGATTCCGTCCCGCGCGGGCGCCGGCGCCAGCGCCTCGTCCCGGACCGTGAAAGGGGTGTCTCACCCGACCAGAACCGTGACCGGGACCTCTTTCCGGACTGTGAACGCGACCGGGCCCCTTCCCCCGACTGGGGACCGGACCTTTCCTCCGGCCGGAGCCGGGACCGGGCCAGCGGATAGCAGGCGAGGCCGATGAGCACGGCGGTGAAGTGGCCCAGGTCGGTGAAGTTGGGGCCGATGATGAGCGGGATGCCGTAGAAGAGGAGGACGGCGAAGAGGTATACGGGCCGCCAAGGCGCCGGGACACGGTAGGTGAGGACGGCGATGACCCCCGCGAGCGCGTAACTGACTCCGACATCCAGCGTGTTGGCGGTAGTCGGCGCCACATACCCCTGCCGGATGGTCCAGGCCAGCACTCCCTCGCTGACGAGGGTGGCCAGGATGTGCGCCGCGGCGGCGACGGCGAGCCAGCGCAGGGTGCCGAGCCATCGTTCGGCGCGGGCGTGGAAGACGGTGTAGAGCACCACGTACGGCGCCCATCGGCCGTTGTCGATCCAGAAGGCGCTGGCGATCAGGACGCGCACGGGGTCCCGGGAGAGTTCGTGGATGTTGGTGGAGCGCTGGCGCAGGAACTCCTCTTCGAAGGCCGGTGACATGCGATGGATGATCACGGTGGTGACGAAGAGGGCAGTCAGCCAGACGTAGGTGCCGGGCGCGCTGCGGATCCACGAGCCGACGCCGCGCAGCCACGAGCGGGCGGTGGTGCGCGGCCGGGTGGGCGGGGCGGGGCTGCTCGGGGCCATACCCGATTGACGCATGGCGCTCCGGTTGTTTGCGTGATCGACATTCCGGACGAGTTGGTCGCCACCCAGTCCAAGTACAACGCGCAGGCCGGGCGGGCCTTCATCGCCGCGTTGCCGGGGCGGGCTGCCGAGTTCCTGGAACGGTGGTGGCCCCGGCCGGACGGTGCGGCCCTCCACGGATGTGCGCGCTGGTGCTTCGGGTGATGCGTGAGGCGGACGGCCGACGGGCGGCGCTGAAGCTCCAGCCGGTGGACGGGGAGACGGCGGGGGAGCCGGTCGCGCTGCGAGTGTGGGGCGAGGCGGGCGCGCGGCCGTGGGGCTGCTCGACCACGACGCGGCGACGGGGACGATGCTGCGGAATCCCGGAAGGGTGGGCGCGGGACGGCGGGCCCCGAGGCGTCGGGCCTGATGCGTGGGGACGGGAGGGGACGGGGTGACGCCGTTCCGGCTGCCGTGTCTACGCTGCCTCCATGATTCGTACCGCTACCCCTGCCGATGTCCCTGCCATCCACGCCATGGTGCGTGAACTGGCCGAGTACGAGAAGGCCCTGCACGAGGTGAAGGCCACCGAGGAGCAGCTGCGCGAGGCGCTGTTCGGCGAGCGGCCCGCCGCGTACGCGCACATCGCCGAGTCGGACGACGACGGTGAGGTCGTCGGGTTCGCGCTGTGGTTCCTTAACTTCTCCACCTGGCGCGGGGTGCACGGCATCTACCTGGAGGACCTGTACGTACGGCCGGAGCGGCGCGGCGGCGGGCACGGGAAGGCACTCCTCACGGAGCTGGCGCGGATCTGCACTGAGCGCGGCTACGAGCGCCTGGAATGGTCGGTGCTGAACTGGAACGCCCCGTCCATCGCGTTCTACGAATCGCTGGGGGCGCGGCCGCAGGACGAGTGGACGATGTACCGGCTGACGGACGAGGCGCTGGCGAAGCTCGGAGCCCGGTAGGACCGGACCGAGGACCACCGGCTGTTCCTGGCACCGGCGACTGTCAGTGGAGTGGTCCACCATGGGGGGCATGGCTCGCAGCAGCAGGAAGAAGGACACCATCGCGGCGGCCCGGCGGCCGGAGGTACGGCTGCCGCCGCTGGTTTCCTACGACGGCAAGGGGCTGGAGCCGGACGGGGACTACGACGGTCTGCGCTTCGACGGGACGGACCTCGCGGACGGATCGGGGCCGGGCGCGCGGTTCATGGACTGCGCGCTGGACGGCTGCGTCCTGGATCGTACGGACCTGGTCAGGGCCTGTTTCATCGATTCGGTGCTGACGGGCGTACGGGGGGTCGGCACCGACCTCGCGGAGGCGTCATTGCGTGACGTGGAGGTGACGGACGCCCGGCTCGGCGGGGTGCAGCTGCACGGCGCCGCGCTGGAGCGTGTGCTGGTGCGCGGCGGGAAGATCGACTACCTGAATCTGCGCAAGGCGCGGCTGAAAGATGTGGTGTTCGAGGGCTGTGTGCTGTCCGAGCCGGACTTCGGGGAGGCGCACCTGGTGCGGGTGGAGTTCCGCGACTGCGTTCTGAAGCGTGCCGACTTCGCTTCCGTACGGATGGAATCGGTGGACCTGCGGACGGTCGCGGAACTGGACATCGCCAGGGGGGTGGAGCGGCTGTCCGGCGCGGTGATCAGCCCGGCCCAGTTGATGGAGCTGGCGCCGGCGTTCGCGGCACAGATAGGGGTGCGGGTGGAGGCGTAGCCCGCGGCCGGGGCGAGTGCCCGGCCCTGCCCGGGTGAGGCCGGACCTGGCCTGTCCGGGTCCGGTTCGGCACGGAGTGGGTCGGATCACGCGGTGGCTCACGGGGGTGGGTCGGATCACGCGGTGGGTCACGGGGGTGGTCAGATACGGGGGAAGCGGGCTTGGAGGTCCCAGATCGCGGGGTTGTCGGCGAGCCCCTCGTGCATGTCGGAGAGGTCCGCGATCAGGTCGTGCAGGAAATCGCGGGCCTCGCGGCGCAGCAGGCCGTGGTTGAAGGTGAGCGGGGGTTCGTCGCCGGGCATCCAGTCGGCCTCGATGTCCACCCAGCCGAAGCGGCGCTCGAAGAGCATACGGTCGGACGACTCGGTGAAGTCCAGCTCGGCGAACTGCCGCTGGTGCGAACGGCTGCCGCGCGGGTCCTGGTCGAGCTGCTCGACGATGTCGCACAGGGCCCACGCGAAGTCGAGCACCGGCACCCATCCCCAGGCGGTGGACAGTTCGCGGTCGGCCTCGGTGTCGGCGAGATAGACGTCCCCGCAGAACAGATCGTGCCGCAGGGTGTGGACGTCCGCCCGGCGGTAGTCGGTCTGCGGGGGATCGGGGAAGCGTCGGGAGAGGGAGTAGCCGATGTCGAGCACGGTCCGATGGTGTCATGCCCGTAGAGGCGTCAATGCCGCGGCGTAGACCCGTCAATTCCGCGGTGATGAATGCCTTCGATCGGGTAATACATGGGCGAAATAGGACTCTGGTACATGCAGGGCACATAGTTTTTTTACCGGGACTCTTGCGGAAAGCCCCGGTGTTCACGCCGGGGATGAATGCATCTCCAGACTGCTCTGACGTGCACGTTAGAGCGGACGTTTTTGCTGCTCGATGTACTGGCGGACGATCGCCAACGGTGCTCCGCCGCACGATGCGGAGAAATACGAGGGCGACCACAGGTGGCCGTGCATGATGGCGCGGTTGGTCCGGCCGGTGAACTCCTGCCGTATCCGGCGAGCGGAGACGCCCTTGAGGCTGTTGACCAGCTTCGAGACGGCGACCTTGGGCGGGTAGTGCACCAGGAGGTGGACGTGATCGCGTTCTCCGTTGAACTCCTTCAGCTCCGCTTCGAAGTCCTCGCAGACCTTGCGCATGATCTCTTCGCAGCGTGTCAGCATCTCGTCGCTGAACACTCCGCGCCGGTACTTCGTCACGAAGACCAAGTGCACATGCATCGCCGAAACAACGTGTCTCCCACGTCTGTAATCGTTCTGCTCCTCCATGAGACCAACCATAGTAGGGTCGTGGTCGTGCAGCTCCGCTACAACTTCCGGGCCTACCCGGACGCCCCGCAGCGCCGTGCGCTGGCGAAGGCGTTCGGGTGCGCCCGCGTGGTGTGGAACGACTGCCTGCGCGACCGGAAGGAAGCGCACGCGGCCGGGCTGCCGTACGTGAAGTCGGCCGAGCTGTCCCGGCTCCGCATCACGCAGGCCAAGCGCACCGAGGAACGCGCCTGGCTCGCCGAGGTGTCGGCAGTCGTCCTGCAGCAGTCCCTGCGGGACCTGGACACCGCCTACAAGAACTTCTTCGACAGCGTCAAGGGCAAGCGGAAGGGCCGCAGGGCAGGCCCTCCCCGCTACAAGTCGAAGAAGGACACCCGGCAGTCGATCCGCCTCAACACAGGCGCCTTCTCCCTCCCCGGCGACGGCACGGTGTACGTGGCCAAGGTCGGCAACCTCAAGGTCACATGGTCAAGGCGCCTTCCAGCCGCACCCACGTCCCTGACCGTCGTCAAAGACAGCTGTGGCCGGTACTTCCTCAGCTTCGTCGTGGACACCGAGCCCGACATCCTCCCGGCAGCGGAGACCGACGCCGGGATCGACCTCGGCCTGTCCGCCTTCGCGGTCCTCTCCGACGGAAGCAGGATCGACAGCCCCCGTTTCCTGCGCCGGGCGGAGAAGAAGCTCAGGCGCCTTCAGCGGGAGCTGTCCCGCAAGGCCAAGGGATCGAAGAACCGGGCCAAGGCCCGTATCAAGGTCGCACGCCAGCACGCCAGGGTGGCCGACCGGCGCCGGGACTGGCACCACAAGGTATCCACACAGATCATTCGCGACAACCAAGCGGTGTATGTGGAAGACCTCGCGGTGTCCGGCCTCGGG